>JALHTD010000269.1 GCA_022865555.1 Thermoanaerobaculaceae bacterium
CGGACAACAAGCTGCGTCCCGCCCCGAGCGCCACCGACACCGCCGAGTACCACAGCACGTCTGATAGGATATGCCCCGTGAAGTACACGCCCCCGCCGAGCCGCCCTCGCTTCACCGCCCACCCCGCATGTGCCGTCCCGATCGTCGCCCACCACAGCCACCAATAGGGGTTCGCCATGCTCATCAGCGCCCCGAGCCAGACGAGCCATCCCAAGCCACCGGCCGCTACCCCTGCATCAACACCCCCGCGCAAGGCCGCCGCCCCCGTCTCCCCGCTGAGCGTAAACGTCTGGTAGCCCAGGTATATCAGCACCACCCCACCCACGATCCCGATAACGCCCCTCGCCCGCGGCGCTCGCGCGAACGCGATAAGGCCCGTGATAAGCAGCGCGATGGCGATCAGTTCGAGGATGCCGTGCCCGATCATCATCACCGGCCCGGCCGCCCACCCCGACCGCACCGACTCCCGCACCACCACCACCAGCAGCGAGCCCGGCACGACCGCGCCCGAGAAGCCCGTCGCCAGCGCCACCCCAAAGATCGCCGGCAGCGTCACGTGTGTGGGCAGCTTCGCGCTTTTCACTCTTTGCGTCCTCTGCGTCCTCGCGGTGAGACGGTCGTTCCCCTACTCCTGCACTATCTCCAGATTAGCCCGCGGCACGCGGACCTCCGTACCCCCGTCCAGTTGCACCATCGCGATTCGCACGCTCGACTCCGTCTCGATCTCGGCCAGCTCGGCCGGCAGCGCACTCACGCGGCCGAGCCGCCCGAAGTGCGGCTCCCTGATGACACGCACGCGCGAGCCTATTTGCAGGACCTGTTCCGGCTCAACCGGGGCTTCGCCAGCAGCCGCACCCTCGCGCGTCACGATCACCTCCGGGCGGATCACGCCTGCCCGAATCTGCGTCGCCCCATTGATCGAAGCGAGCTGGCCACCCAGCGATGCCAGCAGTTCCCATGTCCGCTGCGCCATCGGCAGTTCGCCGAATCCCTCGGTGAGGATGAGCGTCATCGGCACATCTTCCTGGCCGGTAATTGCCACCCCGATGTCGTAACCCAGGTACTGCCGCAGCGCCTCATCTCGCACCGCGCCAACGACCAGGCCGGCCGCGCCCGCCTCTGCCGCCGCCATGATCGCCGACGCCTCCGCTCCCGCCCCAGCCACGAGCACACAGCCGCGGCAGTCCAGAAGCCTGTCAGCCCGCAGCACCTGCTCCGGGCTATCGGCGACGATGCGAAGCGGACCTCGCCGCTCTCCGCCAATCCCGAAGATCCCCTGCACCAGCGCCCCGCGCGCTTCCACCACCGCGCCTTCGCCCTCTATGACCTCCACCACGGTCCCGCCAAGGTGTGCGAGCACCTCGACCAAGCGCGGCCTCTCGCGTATCCGAACGTGGCCGGACACCGCGCTGACCTCCTCGATCGTGCCAGACACCGGCGAGCGCAGCTCGGACTTGAACCACCCAAACAGCCCCTTGGTTCGCGCCATCACGTCGCCGGCC
>JALHTD010000270.1 GCA_022865555.1 Thermoanaerobaculaceae bacterium
AGACGTCATCCCGCACCACGTCGAGCTCGGCATCACGCTCGCCTCGGCCAAGCGCTGGGCCGAGGCCAACGTTGAGCTCGAGAAGGGGCTTGCGCTGCCCACCGCCTGGGTCACGGATGACTACTACCGCGGCCTTGCGCGCGCGAGCCTGGCCCGCGTCAAAACCCACCTCAGGTAGGGCGCGGGCCGCAGGGCGCCCCTCAAGGGTTGTCCGCCATTTGTCGAGGACACGATCGAAGCCGAGCATCGCAGGTACTCTCCACCGTGATGCAGCCCACGCGCCCCGCAACGTTTGGAATGACCACGCCCGGTGCTAGGGTTAGCACTGACGTGAAGGGGCACTGTGCCGAAAGAGCGGCGATCCGGCTGCTGTGGGCCGTGGAAGTCCGGCAGGGGTTGCGCCGGATGAGCCACGTGAAGGGCGCGGTGTGCCGTCAACACCGGGTGCAGGGCGCCGAGAAAAACCGTTGATGAAGACCCGCAGCGCTCCCCTCATCCGTGGCGTCGGCCGCGCTCTCCCGAAGCACTACGCCGACCAGGAGACGCTCATCGCCGCCTTCCGCGAGGCCTGGGCAGGCGCCCACTTCAACGTCGAGCGCCTGGAGGAGCTGCACCGGGCGGTGCAGGTCTCCGGACGGCACCTCGCCGTCCCGATCGACCAGTACAAAGAGCTTTCCTCCTTCGCCCGCCGCAACGAGGTGTGGATGGAGGTCGCGGTGGACCTGGGGGAGGAGGCGGTGCGGGCCGCCCTTCGACGCGCGAGTCTCCAGCCGCAGGACGTCGACCACCTCTTCTTCGTGACAACCACGGGCATCGCCACCCCCAGCGTTGACGCCCGCCTCGTCAACAGGCTCGACCTTCGGCCCGACGTGCGCCGCACGCCCATTTTCGGGCTCGGGTGCGCGGCGGGGGCCGCAGGGATCGCCCGCGCCTCAGACTACCTGCGGGCCTTTCCCGACCAGATCGCCGTGCTGCTCTCGGTGGAGCTGTGCTCGCTCACCCTGCAGCGCAACGACTTCTCGATACCCAACATTATCTCCTCGGGCCTCTTCGGCGACGGCGCGGCCGCAGTCGTTCTTGCCGGCGGCAAGCACAACGGCTCGGCACGCGCCGCCGGTCCGCGCGTGACGGCCACCGGATCGGTGTTCTACCGGGACACGGAAAGGGTGATGGGCTGGGACATCGTTGACACCGGCTTCAAGGTCGTCCTCTCGGCCAAGGTGCCCGACGTCGTGCACGAGCACGTTCGGGGCGACGTGGACGCCTTCCTCGCGGCCCACGGCCTCGAGCGCACCCGCATCCGGCACTGGATCGCCCACACCGGCGGCCCGAAGGTCCTCAAGGCGTTCGAGGAGACGCTCGAGCTGCCTCCGGACGCGCTCGCCCGCTCGTGGAAGTCGCTGCGGGAGACCGGCAACCTCTCCTCGGCGGCCGTGCTCTTCGTCCTGGGGGAGCTCCTGGACTCCGGCGAGGCAAGGAAGGGCGACCATGGCCTCCTGATGTCCATGGGGCCGGGGTTCTTCTCGGAGCTGGTTCTGCTGCAATGGTGACGTCCGTCGCCCTCTACCTGGCTTTCCTGGGCCTGCTCTACGCCGAGCGGCTCGTCGAGCTGCTCGTGTCGCGCCGCAACGCCCGCCTGGCGCTCGCGGCCGGCGGCGTCGAGATCGGAAAAGGCCACTTCCCCGTGATGGTCGTCGTGCACGCCCTCTTCCCGCTTGCCTGCGCGATCGAGGTGCTCGCGCTGCACCGCGGCTTCCCGGGTGTCGTCGGGTACGCCGCCCTGGCCGTGGCGCTCGCCGCCCAGGCGCTGCGCTGGTGGGTGGTGGCCACACTGGGCTGGCGCTGGAACACCCGCATCATCGTCGTGCCGGGCGCGCAGCCGGTGACGACCGGCCCCTACCGGTACCTGCGTCACCCCAACTACGTCGCGGTCATCCTCGAAGCGGCGAGCGTGCCTCTGGTTCACGGCGCGTGGCTCTCCGCCGTCGTGTTCGTGCTCGCGAACGTCGCGCTGCTCAGCGTGCGCATCCCCGCCGAGGAGCGTGCGATGGGTGATGAGTACGCAGGGGCGTTTGCAGGGCGCCCCAGGTTCCTCCCGGGAGGCAGAGATGCCTGACCTCAGGGCGGAGATCCTGGGCGAGATCCGCCGAGTCCTCTCGGCCGAGCTCGAGGTTACCGAGCCGGTGGAGCTGCACCACGAGCTGGCCAGGGACCTCAGGGTCGACTCGATGGGCGCGATCGTCCTGGCAGTGGCGCTCGAGGACCGGTTCCTCGTCAAGCTATCCGACGAGGA
>JALHTD010000271.1 GCA_022865555.1 Thermoanaerobaculaceae bacterium
CGGCCAGGTCGAGGCTGCCAGATCGGCGGCCGTCGTGCTCCTTGCGGATCCCCGCGCCGGGGCGTGGCGAGAGCAGGTGCTCGCGCTGCTGCCGCCCGGGGCCGAGGAGAACCAGCCGGCTCCGCCCACCCGCGATGGCGAGGTTCTGGCACGCATCGCCGCCCGGCGCGGCGCGGCGGCGGCGCGTGCGGCGCTCGCATCCGCTCTCGCCGCCGATCCTGCCTGGGCCCGCGTCCTGGCGTGCGCGCCGCCCGAGCCGACAGGATGGACGGGGGCGGCCCACGACCTCGCCGAGGTCGGTCTGGAGCGCGATGCTGCGTCACTCTACCCATTTGCCTTCCCGGACGGCTCGCCCGAGGAGGTGGCGTGGACCGCACGAACCCTCGCCGCGTGGGGCAACCCGCCGGCCGCCCTGAGCGCCGGTGAGCGGCTTTGGGGCCGGCTGGGAGCGGTGCCGGCGGCATTGCTGCCCGAGGCGCTGCTTCCCGCGATCCTGCCGCCCGAGCTTGTCGTGGGCTGTGTGGCCGCGGCTCGGGAGCAGGGCGCCCCCGTGCCGTGGCTCGTGGGGATCATCCGCCAGGAGTCGAGGTTTGACGCCGATGCCTACTCGCTCGCGGGTGCGGTCGGAGTCGCGCAATTCGTGCCGGAGGCGGCGCGCCGCCTCGGCGTCACTCCTGCCGAGCTGAAGGATGGGGACCGGGCGTTGCGCCTGGCGGCCCGGGAGGTGGCGCGTCTTGCGGAGAGGTTTGGACCCCGCCTCGCCCAGGTCGCCGCCGCCTACAACGCAGGCGAGACCGTGGTGGTGAGCTGGCTCGCGGAGTTCGGCAGCGAGCCGGAGGAGCTACTCCTCATCGCCGCGATGCCCTACCGAGAGACTTCGGGCTACGTGCTTGCCGTCCGCGAAGGGGTGTGGCTCGCAGGCTACCTGTAGTACCGGATGATCTCGGCGCGCTTCGCGAGATCGGAGGTCCAGCGCTCGACCTCCGCGGTGAGCTTGCGCTCCCGCAGCAGCGCTTCCACCTGGGAACGAACCTGGGAGAGGTCAGGCGCCGGCTGCCCTCCTGCCTCCAGCTTGGGCGCGAGCTCCTCCCGCCAAGCCTTTTCGACCTCCTGCGCGGTCGGACGCACGAAAGGGCCGAAGCGCGACGCGACGTACGCCTCGACCACGGCCGCGCGCCGGAGGAGCTCCCGCAGCGCCCCTTCGGAGAGGCCGATCTGCTTCAGGCGCCGACGCAGCTCCTCCTCGCCGCCCACCCGCTGCACCATCTTGCGCCAGGCCGCATCGACGTCCGTCGAGATGCGCGGCGCGATCGCCGCCGCCTCCAGGTCCTGCCAACGCAGCTCCAGATCCACGAGAGCGTCGACCACCGCTCGCCGGTACGCCTCCTCACTCTCGCCCTCCTGGCGAGGCACCAGAACTGCGGCCTCCGCCAGATCGACGTCCGAGGCCAGCACCGGCACACCGTTGACCAGAGCCAGGACGCGCTCCACCTCGACGAAAGCGGTGAGCAGGACCGGGAAAAGCAGCGCCAGCACGTCATCATGTTACACTCGCCGCGGAGGGCGTCGTGGGGAGACCGGCGGAAAAGGTGATCGCGTTGGCGCAGATCGCCACCTGCCCGGGCCAACTCCAGTACAACCTCGAGCGCCACCTCGACATGGTGGCCCGGGCGCGGCAGGTCGGCGCCCACCTCGTGGTCTTCCCCGAGCTCTCGCTCTCCGGCTACCTCCTCGCCCACGGCGTTCTCGAGCACGCGGTGCGCCTCGACGACCCGCTCCTCGCTCCGCTGCTCGAGGCCAGCCGTGACCTCGCGCTGCTCGTAGGCCTGCCGCTGCGCGAAGGCCAGGGAGGCATATCGAATGCCGCGGTGCTCCTGGAGGGCGGTGAGGTCCGTGGCGTGCATCGCAAGCTCTACCTCCCCACCTCCGGGATGTTCGACGAGGGGCGGTACTTCGTCCCGGGCCCGCGCCTGGAGCCGCTCGTCTGCTCGCTCGGCCGCTTCGGTGTGCTGATCTGCGAAGACGCCTGGCACCTCTCCTCCGCCGTGATCCTCGCCCAGGCCGGTGTGGACGCCCTGCTGGTGGTCGCCGGCGGGCCCACCGAGCTGGACGGCGGCGAAGAGCCTGCCGGCTCCCGTCGCTGGCACTGGATCGTGGGCGCCACAGCGGTCACCACGGTGCGGCCGGTGTTCTTCGCAAACCGCTGCGGGTGGGAGGAGGGGGTGCTGTTCGGCGGATGCTCGTGGGCGGTGGACGCACGCGGGCGCAGTCTGGCGCCGCCCGCACCGCCAATGACCGAGACTCTGGTGGTGACACCGTTCTCGCGGGTGGCAGCGGCACGCGCCCGCACCCTCATCCCGATCCCGTACGCGGAGCGCTTAGACCTCTGGCGAGCCGCCCTGGAGAACGCCGGTGCTTGAGCTACCGGGAATTTCGACCGCCCTGCTCGCCGAGACGCTCGAGAAGTTCCTCGCAGAGGAGCTGCGCGCATCGGGGCTTGCGGGCTACGTGGTCGGGCTGTCGGGGGGCGTGGATTCGGCGGTCTCTGCAGCGCTGGCGGCGGCCGCGGTCGGGCGGGAGCGCGTGCTGGCGCTTGCCCTGCCTGGCCCGACCAGCGCGCCCGAGAGCCTGCGCGACGCACAGGCGGTGGCCGAAACCTACGGCCTGCGTCTGGAGAAGATCGAGCTCGGCTCCCCGGCCGAGCACCTCGCCGAGACGCTGGGGGCGCGGGCCGACCGCGTGCGATTCGGCAACCTGATGGCGCGGCTCCGCATGGTGGCGCTGTTCGACCGCGCTCGGACGGTGCCGGCTCTCGTGCTCGGGAGCAGCAACAAGTCGGAGATCCTGCTCGGCTACTCGACGCTCTTCGGCGACGCCGCCGCCTCCGTGCAGCCGCTGGGGGACGTCTGGAAGACCCACATCTTCGCGCTCGCCCGCGCTCTCGGCGTCCCCGCCGCCGTGGTCAGCAAGGCCCCTACCGCGGATCTCTGGCCGGGCCAGACCGACGCCGGCGAGCTCGGTTTCGACTACCCCACGGTGGACCCGGTGCTCTACTGGCACCACGAGGGGGGTATGGGGCGTGAGGAGCTGATCGCGGCCGGGTTCCCCGCCACCCTCGTGGACGGGGCCCTAGGCGCCTACCGCCGCAACCGCTTCAAGTGGCGCCCCACGGTCGTGGCCCGCGTCTCGGCAAGCTGCATGAACGTGGACCGCATCCTGCCCCGCAACCCGGAAAGATGAAACCACCGCACAGGGGCCCGCGCCACCCCTCGTCTCTGACCCCGGACTCTGGAGCTCACGCCCCTGCGCGGGGGACGGGGCGGCTCTTCGTGGTCGCAACCCCCATCGGCAACCTCGCCGACCTCTCACCGCGTGCGCGCGAGGTTCTGGGTGAAGTCCGGTGGGTGTTGGCCGAGGACACCCGCAGAGTCCGCAAGCTCCTGAATCACTTCGAAATCCACACCCCGGTGCGTTCCCTGCACGAACACAACGAGGTGCGCGAGGTTCCCCGCCTGCTGGCCGAGTTGGCCACCGGCAGCGATCTCGCGCTGGTCTCCGACGCGGGCACCCCGCTGCTGGCCGACCCGGGGTATCGCTTGGTGCGGGCCTGCCGCGAGAGAGGGTTTCAGGTGCTTACGGTGCCCGGACCGAGCGCCGCAACCGCCGCTCTGGCGGTGTCCGGACTGCCTCCGATCCCATTCACCTTCGGCGGCTTCCTGCCAGCCAAGGGGGGCGCCCGCGGCACCGCTTTGGACGAGCTGGCCTCGCTGCCCCACACCCTGGTGCTCTTCCTGTCGCCTCACCGTCTGGCGCTCGAGCTCTCGGCGTGCGCCGCTCACCTCGGGCGGGCGCGCGAAGCCGCGCTCCTGGCCGAGCTGACCAAGGTGCACGAGCGCTGCGTTCGCGGGACTCTGGCCGAGCTCGCAGTGTGGGCCGCGGGGGCGCAGCCGCTGGGTGAGTACACGCTTGTCGTGGGGCCACCGGAAGCGGTACCGCTGCCACCACCGTCTCGGGAGACCGCGCGAGTGGCGGTGGACGAAGCGAGCGCCCGCGGCCTCGACCGTGCGGGTGCTCTCCGGGAGGCGGCCCGCACCCTCCGCATCACACGCAAGGAGCTCTACACCCTGCTCATGCGGCGCGACGAGCGATGAGCCCCAGCACCAGCGAGCTCAACTCCGCCAGAGCAGAGGGCCCGCGGCCGCGCTCGACTCGGCTCCCGGCAAGCCGCGCGAGCGCTTCGACCAGCTCGCGCTCGGAGTAGGCCGCCGCCAGACGGAAGGCCCGATGCATCTGCCAGGCGGTCATGCTCTCCACGGGTGACCCGGGCGTTCCCTCGATGTCGGCCGATAGCCGAGGAA
>JALHTD010000272.1 GCA_022865555.1 Thermoanaerobaculaceae bacterium
CAGCCAGGGCCGCAGCGGCAACGTGGGCGAGCACGACGACGGTGGCGAGCAGGTGGCTTGTCACTTGAACACCCCCGCGAACGAGAGCAGCGTGAAAGAGACGACGTACGCGAGGGCCAGCCAGCCGAGCACTACGAAGGCGCGGCTCCGGTGGCCCACCTGGCTCCCCCGGTCCAGCACCGGCACGAGGAACCACACGAGCCCCGCGAGGCTGAACACCCCGAGTCCGACCAGCTCGCCCTCGATGCCCAGCACGTGCGCCGGCAGCAGCTTCAAGGCCTCGAACATGAACAGGAAGTACCACTCGGGCTTGATCCCGGCCGGCGCCGAGGCGAACGGGTCGGCCTTGACTCCCAGTTCCCAGGGGAAGAAGGCCGCCAGCGCAGCGAGCGCCGCAAGACCAACGAGCCATACCACCCCTTCCCGCATCACGAAGTTCGGCACGAAACGCAGCGGCTTTCTTGCCCGCGCCTCCTCCTCGAGGCCCTCGGGGATGTGCATCCCCTGCCGTTGCAGAAGTGCGAGGTGCACGCCCAGCAGCGCCGTCGTGATCATCGGCAGCACCGCCACGTGGAAGCCGAAGAAGCGGGTGAGGGTGGCACCATTCACCTCCTCGCCGCCGCGCAGGAACTTCAGAAGCCACTCCCCTGCCAGCGGGACCTTGCTCACCATGTCGGTACCGACCCGCGTGGCGAAGAACGACAACTCGTTCCAGGGCAGGAGGTAGCCGGAGAAGCCGAACCCCATGGCGAGCAGCAGCAGAACGAAGCCGCTCCACCAGGTGAACTCTCGCGGCCGCGCGTACGAGCCCATCATGTACACCGAGAACATGTGCGCGAAGGCGGCGAGGATCATGAGGTTCGCCGACCAGGAGTGGACCGATCGGATGAGCCAGCCGAACGGCACGCGCGTGACGATGAACTGGACGCTCTCGAAAGCCGCCTCGGCGGTCGGGCGGTAATAGAGCAGGAGCAGGATGCCGGTGGCGACCTGCACAAAGAAGAAGAACATCGTCAGCCCGCCGAAGTAGTACGCCCAGGAGTGGCGGTGCTGCGGGACCTCCTTGTGGGTTGCGAACTCCACAAGCGGTGCGAGGTCGAGACGCTCGTCGAGGGCCCGCCAGAGCCTGTCCAGGATGCGCATCGCTCAAGCCCCCCTCGTGACGTACACATCATCCCCCGCGACGTCCACCTTGTACGCCTCGAGCGGCCGCGGCGGCGGGCCCGAGATGTTCTTCCCCTGCAGGTCGTAGACGCCGTTGTGACAGGCGCACCAGATGTTCTGGAAGTCTGGCCGGTACTGAACCGTGCAGTTGAGGTGGGTGCACGTGGCCGAGAACGCCCGCACCGCCCCGTCGGGCGTGCGCACCAGGAGTCCTGGCCGTGAGCCGAAGCGGAAGATCTTCCCGGAGTTCGCCGGCAAATCCGTGAGCTTGCCGGCCAGAACGCGGTTGACCGGCGCCTCGCCGACCTCGGGCGGGATCACGAAGCGAAAAACGGGGTAGAGCGCGGCCGCCAAGGTGGCCCCCAGCGAGGTGCCGAGGAGCCAGGTCAGCAGACCCCTGCGCGAGACAGCGGGACCTTCGTTGGAACCGGGCATTGCACCCCCCGCCATGAGCTTCCCGGGCATTCTCGGGGGTTGGACTCGGCCAGTCAAGCTTGGCGATCTGGCACATTGGCGGGCGTGAAGCCCGAGGAGTTGACCGGCGCGCTGCGGCGCATCCCGCTGCTCGCCACGTTGCCCGCCCCGCTGCTGGAGGAGATCGCACGCCTGTGCGGGGTGCGCCGAGTGCGCAAGGGTGAGCTTCTCTTCTCCGACGGAGACGCGGCCGGCTACCTGCCGCTGCTGCTGAGCGGGCAGGTGAAGCTGCTTCGAACCGCCCCGGAGGGCCGCGAGCAGGTGCTGCACCTGGTACGCGCCCCGGCCTCGTTTGCCGAGGCAGCCGTGTTCGGACCGGGAGTCTTTCCCGCCGCCACCGTTGTGGTGGAGGCGGGTCAGCTTGCCACCGTGCCGCGGCCGGCGCTGCTCGACCTGCTGCGGCGCCGCCCCGAGGTGGCGCTCGCGCTGCTCGCCTCGATGTCATTCTGGCTGCGGCGCCTGGTGGACCTGGTGGACGGGCTGGCGCTGCACACGGTCGAGGAGCGCGTTGCGGCCTACCTGTGGTCGGCGTTTGCCCGCTCCGGTGTGACTCTGGTGCCGGGGGCACAGATCCGTCTGGAGGAGCCCAAGCGCCTGATCGCCGCGCTCTGCGGCACCGCTCCGGAGGTGCTCTCCCGCACCTTCCGCCGCCTCGCCGCAGAAGGCGTCGTCCAGATTGGCGGGCCGGTGGCCACGATCGTGGATCCCGCCGCCCTCGCGGCCCTCGCCCGCGTCGGTCACGAGACCTCGGAGCCGACGCCGTAGCTGGGCCTTGGCCGCAACGGGAATTCCGACGCGCGTGTATCCTTGGCCGGTGCACTTTTCGGGGGTGACGGCGTGGTGAAGATCCTCTTCGTCGGCGATGTGGTGGGCAAGGTCGGGCGGCGCCTGGTCGTGGAGCGGCTGCGCCGCGTGCAGGCCGAGCTGCAGGCGGACTTCACCGTCGTCAACGTCGAGAACGCCGCCGGCGGCTTCGGTCTGACCGGGACGGTGTGGGAGGAGCTCGCACGGCTTCCCGTGGACGTCTTCACCTCCGGCAACCACATCTGGGACAAGAAGGAAACCGCGGCGCTGCTTGACGCGGAGCCCCGCCTGCTGCGCCCCGCGAACTACCCGGCGGGCAACCCCGGGCGGGGGTGGTGCACGGCGACCTCGAAGGCCGGGGTCCCGATCGCGGTGGTCAACCTCCAGGGGCTGACGTTCATGATCGCGATGGAGAGCCCGTTCCGGGCTGCGGACCGCATCCTCGAGGAGCTCGCGGCGCAGGTGAAGGTCGTCATCGTGGACTTCCACGCGGAGGCGACCTCTGAGAAGCAGGCCATCGCCTGGTACCTGGACGGGCGCGTGAGCGCGGTCCTCGGGACCCACACCCACGTGCCGACGGCGGACGAGCGCATCCTGCCGCAGGGAACCGCGGCCGTCACCGACGTGGGCATGACCGGGCCCTACGAGGGGATCATCGGCTTCAAGCCCCAGTCGGTGCTGGAGCGCTTCCTCCTCGCGACGCCGCGGGCCCTCGAGCCCGCCACCCGGGGCGGCGCTCTCTGCGGAGCCCTTGTCGAGGTGGACGAGGCCACGGGACGGGCGCTGTCCATCCGCAGGCTGCGGGTCGAGGAGGGCGAGCGGTCGTGAGCGCTCCCCTTGCCGTGCTCGTCACCGTTCGCGACGAGGAGGAGCAACTCCCGGCGGCGCTGGCGAGCGTGGCGGGTTGGGCCGGGGAGGTGATTGTCGTCGTGGATCCCCGCTCGACCGACCGCACCCGCGAGGTGGCCCGTGAGGCCGGAGCGCGGGTTCTCGAGCACGCCTTCGAGTCGAGCGCGGCCCAGTGCAACTGGGGGCTCGACCGCTGCGAGAGCCGCTGGGTGCTGGTCCTGGACGCCGACGAGCGAGTCACCGTGCGGCTGAAGGACGAGATCGGGCGGGCCTTGGCGGCGCCATCGTGTACGGCCTACGCGGTGAGGCGGATCAACTTCGCCTTCGGTCGGCGGGTGCGCTTCGGGGACTGGGGTGGGGACGTAATCGTGCGCCTCCTTGACCGCACGCAGGCGCGTTTCGTCAAGCGGGCGGTCCATGGAGCGGTGAGCGCGCCCTCGGTGGGGAGGCTTTCCGGCACGCTCGAGCACCACACGCTGCGCTCGCTCTCCCAGTACCTTCCCAAGCTCGACGAGTACGCGCTGCGCGGTGCCGCCGACCTGATTGCCGAGGGTCGGCAGGCCGGACCCCTCAAGGTGCTCGCCCACGCAGAGTGGCGGTTCGTGCGCTCGTTCGTGCTGAGGCTGGGGTTCCTGGACGGAGGCACCGGGTTCATGGTGGCCGTGCTTATCGCCTATGGGACGTTCCTCAAGTGGGCGGCGGTATGGGAGGCCACGACGCGACGCCGCCGGCATGCGTAAACCGGGTGTGGTTGCTCTCCCCGCGCGGGTGCTCGTGGACCTGCCGAACTGGCTCGGGGACCTCGTGCACGCGCTCCCGGCCCTCGCGAGGCTTCACCAGGGCAACCGCGGGGGCGAGACCTGGGCACTACTCCCGGCAGCCCACGCGCCGCTCGCGCGCCTGCTCGGCGGGCACGTGATCGAGAGGCCACGTGGTGCGGGGTTTCGGTTCGGCCGGACGCTCCGTGGCCGCTTCGACGCTGTGCTCACGGCGCGCCACTCGACGCGCGCCAAGCTGCTTGTGACCGGGACCGGCGCGCCGCTGCGCCTGGCGAGCCGGGGCAGGGGCGCGGCGACCCTGGGCCTCGCGACCTTCCCGGTAACCCGCTCGCGGCACCAGCGCCACGACCTCGATGCGGCCCTCCATGCCCTCGGCGTCGCCGCGGTGGGCGATGAACCGTTCCTGCTGCCGCTGCCGTCCAGCCTCGCCGCACTTGGGCACAGGCAGCGCTGGCTGCTGGCCGACGGGTGCCCCGCGGTGGCCATCCTGCCCGCCACTCGGGGCGCCAACGGGAAGCGCTATCCCATGGGTGGGTTCGCATGGGTGGCCGCGGCGCTTGCGGCCGCGGGGGTGACGCCGGTGGTGATCGTCGGGCCCGGGGAGGAGGCGATGGCCGCCAGCCTGGCACGCTCGGCGGGCGCGCGCGTGGCGCCCACAGCCTGGCCGCTGGCGGAGACGGCCGCCCTGCTCGCCGCCTGCGACGCCGCAGTGGGCAACGACTCGGGGCTCACGCACCTGGCCGCGGTCGTGGGCTGCCCGACGGTTGCGCTGTTCGGGCCCACCGAACCGGCACGGACAGCGCCCGTCGGCCCCGCGGTGATCGTGCGCGCCCCTTCGGCGGATGGTGCGGGCGGACCCCGATCGCTCCACAACCTCCACCCCGAGGACGTCCTGAGTGCGCTGGAGGTGTTGCTGCCGCAAGGGTGCGAGCGGACCGCGTCGGAAGCGGGTCACCAGGCGCAGGGAGCGGGCGCCGGCACCCACGCTCCCACTCGGATTCCCTGGTAGAACGCTTCCGGCGCGCCGCCCGTGCGGCCGTCATCCCGTGGCGCGCGGACGGGCGAGTTTCCCTGGCCGAAGGGCCGGTGGTGTCTCGGGCACAAGGGGTTGCATGCAGCCGGGAGCGACGCTATGATGACGTGCGTGGTGGGCCGCTAGCTCAACTGGTAGAGCAAGGGACTCTTAATCCCTAGGTTGTAGGTTCGACTCCTACGCGGCTCACCAAGTCCCGTCCTGCGAAAGTGGCGGAACCGGTAGACGCGCGAGATTTAGGATCTCGTGGGCGTTGCCCATGGGGGTTCGAATCCCCCCTTTCGCACCATCAGGAGCAAGCATGGGTTACGAGATCGAGCGCTCCACCCCGTGTCGGGTCGTCCTGACGAACACCGTCGGGTCCGACGAGGTGCGCGAGGAACGTGAACACGTGGTCGCCGACTTCGTGCGCGCCGCCCGCATCGACGGCTTCCGCAAGGGCAAGGCCCCGCGGGCGTTGGTGGAGCGTCGCTTCGCCACGGAAATCCGCGAGGACCTCGAGGAGCACCTCACCCGCCGCGCCTGGGAGCAGGTTCGGCACGAGGAAAAGCTTCGCGTCGCCTCGCCGCTCGGCATTCGCGAGGCCAACTGGCTGGAGGGTGGTGAGTTCCGCGTCAAGGGCGAGTTCGACGTGTACCCGGAGGTCGAGCTGCCGGGTCTCGAGGGGTTCGCGCCTCCCGCGTTCGAGATCGTCCCGACCGACGAGGACCTAACGGGCGCGATGCTTCAGCTCCAGGAGCGCCAGGCGGTCTGGGAGCCGGTGGAAGGGGAGCCTGCGGGCGACGGCATGCTGGTCGAGGCCGAGGTTCACGGCGAGTTCCCCGAAGGGGGCGGCGAGCCGTTCCACGAGGAGCGCTCGCTCTTCCAACTCGGGCAGGACGAGGTCTACCCCGAGATCGAGGGCGCCGTGCGCGGGCATGCCGTGGGCGAGGAGGTCACCGCGGAACGCACGATCGGGGAGGAGGTCACCGCGGACCGCACGATCGGGGAGGAGGGCGGCGAGGAGCGCAGGGGCACGAGGACCTCCTACCGGGTGCGGATCAAGAGCCTGCGGCGCAAGCGGCTGCCCGAGGTGGACGATGGTTTTGCCAAGTCCGTGGGGGTCGAGGAGGGGGTCGAGACGTTACGGGCACGCCTGCGCGAGCGCCTGCGGGCCCAAAAGGCCGACCGGCGCCGCGATGCATGGCGCGAAGCCCTGATCGCCCACCTGGCGGGCGGAAAGGTGCTGGACCTTCCGGAGGGCCCGGTGCGGGAAGAGACTCGCAGGGAGCTGGTCGAGTTCGCACAGAGCCTGGCCGGTCGGGGCATCGACCCCGAGCGTGCCAAGGTGGACTGGGAGAAGCTCGAGAAGGACGTGCGGTCGAGAGTCGAGCACCGCCTGCGCGGCGAGACGCTCCTGGACGCGCTCGCGGAAAAGCTCGGGGGCGAGGTCTCGGACGCCGACGTTGACCACGAGGTGGAGCACCAGGCGGCTCGCATCGGGGTTCCGTTTGCGGAGCTGAGGGGCAACCTCGCCAAGAGCGGGGGCCTGGAGCGGGTGGGTGAGGTCCTCAGGCGCGAGCGGGCGGTGGACGAGGTGCTGGGGCGTTTCGTAGAAAAGAGCGGGGCTTGATCGGCGCGCCACCGGGCGATACCGTCCGGTGAAGGTGGCGCCGCCGGTGAAGAAGAGAACGAGTGGCGGCCAGGGAGAGACGGACATGCTGATTCCGATCGTTGTGGAGCAGACGAGCCGGGGCGAGCGGGCCTACGACATCTTTTCCCGCCTGCTGAAGGACAACGTGATCTTCCTGGGCGATGCGATCGACGACCACCAGGCGTCGGTGGTGATCGCCCAGATGCTGTTCCTGGAGGCCGAGAACCCGGAGAAGGACATCTACCTTTACATCAACTCAGCGGGAGGCTCGGTGAGCGCAGGCTTGGCAATCTACGACACGATGCAGTACGTGAAGCCTGCAGTCGCGACCATCTGCATGGGACAGGCGGCCTCGATGGCGGCCGTGCTGCTGGCGGGCGGCGCCAAGGGCAAGCGGTTTTCCCTCCCCCACTCGCGTGTGATGCTTCACCAGCCGCTGCTCTTCGGGCTCGGCGGGCAGGCCACTGACATCGACATCCATGCCAAGGACATCATCCGGCTGCGGCAGCGACTCAATGAGATCCTTCAGAAGCACACCGGCCAGTCGATCGAGCGTATCTTCGCCGACACCGAGCGCGACTTCATCCTGGAGGCTCCCGACGCGCTCAGCTACGGTTTGATAGACAAAGTGATCGAACACCGGGAATAGCCGTAGGCTGGGCGTGTTGGGGTGGCGGGGTGTAGAATGGCGGTGAGACCAACGTCATGGTGACCAGAGAGACCTCCTCCGAGCTGCTGCGTTGCAGCTTCTGCAACAAGTCGCAGCGCGAGGTGCGCAAGCTCATCGCTGGCCCCAACGTGTACATCTGCGACGAGTGTGTCGACATCTGCCTCGACATTATTGCCGAGGACCGCACACGCGACGCACGCGAGTCGCGCCGCAGCCTTGCCAAGCCCGAGGAGATCAAGACCTTCCTCGACTCCTACGTGATCGGTCAGGAGTCGGCGAAGAAGAAGCTCGCGGTGGCGGTCTATAATCACTACCGCCGCATCGACTACCTTTCCCACTCGACGCGCCCGGACGTCGAGCTCTCCAAGTCCAACATCCTGCTAATCGGGCCGACGGGCACGGGCAAGACGCTGTTGGCACAAACGCTGGCGCGCATGCTCGAGGTGCCGTTCGCGATCGTGGACGCGACCACCCTCACCGAGGCCGGCTATGTGGGCGAGGACGTGGAGAACATCCTGCTGCGTCTCTACCAGGCGGCGGAGGGCGACCGGGAGCGCACCGAGCGCGGCATCGTGTACATCGACGAGATCGATAAGATCGCCCGCAAGCAGGATTCCCCATCGATCACGCGCGACGTGTCGGGGGAAGGCGTGCAGCAGGCGCTGCTGAAGATTCTCGAGGGGACGGTCGCAAACGTACCCCCCCAGGGTGGGCGAAAACACCCCCACCAAGAGTTCCTGCAGATCGACACGACCAACATCCTGTTCATGTGCGGCGGCGCATTCGTCGGACTCGACGACATCGTGGCGCGCCGCCTCAACCAGAAGGCAATGGGGTTCCAGGCCCACATCCTCACCCCCGACGAGCGCTCCGCGAGCGAGCTCCTCGCCCAGGTCCACCCCGAGGACCTCATCAAGTTTGGAATGATCCCCGAGTTCGTGGGCCGGGTGCCGGTGGTCGCGAACCTGCACGAGCTCGACCTGGCGGCGCTGGTTCGCATCCTCACCGAGCCGAAGAACTCGCTGGTGCGCCAGTACGAGACCATGCTCTCCTTCGAGGGCGTGGAGCTGCGATTCACCGACGATGCGCTCACCGCGATCGCCAAGGAGGCGATCTCACGCAAGGTCGGGGCGCGGGGTCTCAAGATCATCCTGGAAGAGCTTATGCTGGAGATCATGTACGAGGTTCCCTCCCGCTCCGACGTCACGGAGATCGTTGTCACGCGCGAAGTGGTCGAGCGGCGTGTGGCGCCGCTCGCGTCGATGCGCAAGGCTGGCTGAGACCCTGTCGGGCGGCGCGAACCGCGCCGGCATCCAACTTAACCTGGGTCGGTTTGAGAGGTTGTCATGAGCGAATCACACACACAGGTACTTCCGGTCGTGCCGCTGCGCGACATGGTGGTCTTCCCGCGGATGAAATCCGCGTTCGTGGTCGGACGGCCGGCGTCCGTGGCCGCGCTGCAGCGTGCGCTCGAGGAGATGGGCAAGCGCATCTTCCTGGTGGCGCAGCGCGACCCCCAGCAGGACGAGCCTGGCGAGGACAACATCTACACCGTCGGCGTGGTTGCGACCATCCTCCAGCACGTCACATTCCCCAACGGCACCATCAAGGTCGGGGTCGAGGGAGTGGTGCGCGGGCGCTGGACCTCGCTGCGGCAGCTGGAGGGTTCCGGCTACGAGGCCGACGTGGAGCTGATGCCGCCGCAGCCGGTGGCGGACCCGAGGGTCTCCCGGTACCTTTCGAACCTGACGAATCTCTTCCAGCAGTTCGCCCGGCTCTCCCAGCAGATCGGTGTTGAGGGGGTACTGGCGGAGCTGCGCACCGAGGACCCCGATTTGTTCGCCGACACGATGGCGGCAGCACTGCCCATCCCTACGGTGGAGAAGCAGAAGCTGCTGGAGGTGAGCAACCCGCTCGAGCGGCTGCAACACCTCAACGATCTGCTAGACGTCGAAGTGGAGAAGCTGAACATCGACCGCCGTCTCAACGCCAAGGTCAAGAAACAGATGGAAAAGGCGCAGCGCGAGTACTACCTGTCCGAGAAGGTCAAGGCGATCAACGAGGAGCTCGGCCGCGCGGACACCAAGGAGGAGTTCGAAGAGCTCACCAAGCGGATCGAGGCCGCCGGCATGCCGAAGGAGGTCCAGGAGAAAGCCATCTCGGAGCTCAAGCGCCTCGAGGGCATGGCGCCGATGTCCGCCGAGGGGACCGTCTCGCGCAACTACATCGACTGGCTGCTGTCGGTGCCATGGAAGAAGGTAACGCGGGAGATCCGCGACATCAAGCGGGCCGAGGAGGTGCTGGAGGCGGACCACTACGGCCTCGACAAGGCCAAGGAGCGCATCCTGGAGTTCCTGGCGGTCAGGCAGCTCGTGAAGAGGCCGAAGGGGACCATCCTCTGCTTCGTCGGACCGCCGGGCGTGGGCAAGACCTCCCTGGCCAAGTCCGTTGCCCGCGCGACCGGCCGGAAGTTCGTGCGGCTGTCCCTGGGCGGGGTGCGGGACGAGGCGGAGATGCGGGGCCACCGCCGCACCTACATCGGGGCGTTCCCCGGCCAGATCATCCAGATGATGAAAAAGGCCGGCACTGTGAACCCTGTGTTCCTACTCGACGAGGTCGACAAGCTCGGGGCCGATTTTCGCGGCGACCCGGCGGCGGCGCTCCTCGAGGTGCTGGACCCCGAGCAGAACCACACGTTTGTCGACCACTACCTCGACGTGGAGTACGACCTCTCGCGTGTGTTCTTCATCTGCACCGCCAACGTGACCCACACGATCCCGCCGGCCCTCCAGGACCGCATGGAGACGATCCGCCTCTCCGGCTACACTCACTACGAGAAGCTTCGGATCGCACAGAGGTTCCTGGTCAAGAAGCAGGTCGAGCAGCAGGGGCTTTCGCGCTACAAGGTCGGCTTCCAGGACGAGGCCGTGACGCTGCTGATCGAGCGCTACACCCGCGAGGCCGGGGTGCGCAACCTCGAACGCGAGATCGCCTCGATCTGCCGCAAGCTCGCCCGTGAGGTGCTGAAGAAGAAGGCCGCGAGCGGGAGCGAGATCGAGGTCACGCCGGAGCGGGTGTCGGACTTGCTCGGAAAGCCGCGCTTTCGAGTGCTGCGTCCGGGCGAGCACAGCGAGGTGGGCGTCGCCACCGGCCTGGCGTGGACCGAGGTGGGTGGCGAGATCCTCGCCACCGAGGTGAGCCTGATGCGCGGCAAGGGGTCGCTTACCCTCACCGGGCAGCTGGGCGACGTGATGCAGGAGTCGGCTCGCGCGGCGCTCTCCTACGTGCGTGCCCGTGCGGTCCAGTTGCCGCTGCCTGCCGAGTTCTTCGACCAGCGCGACATCCACGTCCACGTGCCGGAGGGGGCGATCCCCAAGGACGGGCCCTCCGCGGGCATTACGATGGGGATGGCGCTGCTCTCGGCGGTGACCGGTGTGCCGGTGCGACAGGACATCGCGATGACCGGCGAGATTACGCTCCGAGGCAAGGTGCTCCCGGTGGGCGGCATCAAGGACAAGGTGCTGGCAGCGTTCGGGGCCGGGATCCGAGAGATCATCCTGCCAATCGAGAACGAGAAGGACCTCGAGGACATCCCCGAGGACGTCCGCACCGTCATGCAGTTCCATCTCGTCAAGGAAATGGACGAGGTCATCCCGCTCGCGCTCGACGGCGCCCTGCCGGTGGCCGGCCAGAGCGAGCAGGAGGCCGGCACGGCCCAGGGCCCCGAGCGGGTGGCTCACCAGTAGGTCCGGTGCGAATCGAGGAGGTCACGCTGCGCGCCACGGTGGCAGATCATCGCGAGGGGCCGCGGGAGCCTCTCCCACAGGTGGCCTTTGCCGGGCGGTCGAACGTGGGAAAGTCGAGCCTCTTGAACTCGCTCTTTGGAACGAGGCTTGCGGCGGTCTCCAAGACCCCAGGGAAGACCCGCACCATCAACTACTACCTGGTGAACAACCGCTGCTTCTTCGTAGACCTCCCAGGCTACGGCTACGCCCGCACCGGACGTGAGAAGCGTGAGGCCTGGGGGCGGCGCATCACGACGTACCTCGAGCAGGAGGACCGACTGCGGCTGGTGGTGGGGCTCATCGATCCGCGCATACCAACCTCGCCCCTCGACCGGGACCTCGTCACCTTTGCCCGCGAGGCCGGAAGACCGCTGCTGCTCGTGATGACCAAGACGGACCGGGTGGGCCGCGGCGAGCTGGCGCGGGCGGCGCAGCGCCTCGCCCGAGACCTCGGCACAGGTGGCGCGCCGCTCTCGTTTTCGGCGCACACCGGCGCCGGCAGGACGGACATCCTGGTCGCCATCGCGCGCGCGTTGGCGGCGTGACAACCCGAACGAAAAAGGAGTTTTGCGATGCCTGAAAAGAAAGTTCAGCGCGGCCGAGGCAGAGAGCATCGGCGCAACCCCGACGAGGCGCCAGAAGGGCTGCCGGTGGTGCTCGAGGAGGAGGCGCTCGAGGCCGAGGGCACCGAGACCGAGGGCAAGCAGCGGCTCGACATACGCACCCTCAAGGACATGTCGATCTCGGAGCTCACCCACGTCGCCCGCGACCTCGAGGTCGAGAACCCCACGGGGATGCGGAAGCAGGACCTCATCTTCAAGATCCTGCAGGTGCAAACCGAGCGTGAAGGCCTGATCTTCGGTGAGGGAGTGCTCGAGATCCTCCCGGACGGCTACGGCTTCCTGCGGGCCCCGGAGTACAACTACCTGCCGGGTCCGGACGACATCTACGTTTCGCCCTCCCAGATCCGGCGCTTCAACCTGCGCACCGGCGACACCGTCTCGGGGCAGATCCGCCCACCGCGGGAGGGCGAGCGCTACTTCGCGCTGATCAAGGTGGAGGCCGTCAATTTCGAAGCGCCCGACCAGACGGCGGAGAAGATCCTCTTCGACAACCTCACCCCGCTCTACCCGCTCGAGCGCATCAACCTGGAGGTCGAGGCAAACATGACCTCGCGGGTGATGAACCTCCTGACGCCCATCGGTAAGGGCCAGCGCGGGCTGATCGTGGCGCCGCCGCGGACCGGCAAGACCATGATGCTGCAGGCGATCGCCAACTCGATCACCGCCAACCACCCGGAGATCATCCTCATCGTGCTGCTCATCGACGAGCGCCCGGAAGAGGTCACCGACATGCAGCGCTCGGTGAAGGGGGAAGTGATCTCCTCCACCTTCGACGAACCGGCGTACCGGCACGTCCAGGTGGCGGAAATGGTTCTCGAGAAGGCGAAGCGGCTGGTGGAGCACCGGCGTGACGTGGTGATCCTCCTCGACTCGATCACCCGTCTGGCGCGCGCCTACAACACCGTGGTGCCGCCGTCGGGCAAGGTGCTGTCGGGCGGCGTGGACTCCAACGCCCTTCAAAAGCCGAAGCGGTTCTTCGGCGCGGCGCGCAACCTCGAGGAGGGCGGCTCACTCACCGTCATGGGCACGGCCCTCATCGATACCGGGTCGCGCATGGACGACGTGATCTTCGAGGAGTTCAAGGGCACCGGCAACATGGAGGTGCACCTGGACCGCAAGCTCACCGAGAAGCGTGTCTTCCCCTCGATTGACATCAACAAGTCGGGCACGCGCAAAGAGGAACTCCTACTCGATCAGTGGGAATTGAAGCGCGTCTGGGTGCTGCGCAAGGTGTTGAGTCCCCTGTCCACGGTGGAGTCCATGGAGCTACTCCAGGAGCGGCTGGAGAAGACCAAGAGCAACAAGGAGTTCCTCGAGTCGATGAGCCAGGGCTAGCGGATGACGTCCCCGCCGTTGCATTTGGTGGGCATCCGTTTCCTCAATGCACGCCCGCTCCTTGCCGGCCTCGAGGCGGGCCTGCCGGCACCGTTCTCCTATCGCCTGACTACGGCTGAGCCAGCCGAATGCGCGGAGCAACTCCGTAGCGTGCGGGCGGCTGCCGGATTGGTGCCGGTGGCGGCCCTGCCTTCCCTGCCCGACGTGCGGGCGCTGCCGGGGCTCGGGATAGCGGCGCGCCAGGAGGTGGGGTCGGTGCTGCTGGTCTCCCGCGTGCCGCTGGAGGAGATTCGCACCCTGGCCGCCCACACAGCCTCCCGCACCTCGGTGGCGCTGGCGCTACTGCTGCTCGCCGAGCGCTGGGGGGTGCGGCCGCGTGTCGTCCCCTTCCGTCCCCCGGTCGAAGCGATGCTGGCGGAGGCGGAGGCCGCCATCGTGATCGGCGACCCCGCGCTTCACATCCGCGGGCGCAGCGGCCACCGGGAGGTGGATCTTGCAGCCGCCTGGGTGGAGTGGACCGGTCTGCCGTTCGTGTTTGCGGTGTGGGGGGTGCGGTCCACGGCGCCGGCGGGGCTCGAGGCCCTGCTCGAGGCATCGCTCGCGTACGCCCGGGAACATTGGCAGGATCTCGTGCCGCGGTGGGCGGAGGCGCACGGCGTGGGGCGCGAGGAGGCCCGGCGGTACCTGGAGGAGAACCTGACGTACCAGCTCGGCGAACGCGAGCGCGAGGGGCTGGAGGAGTTCCTCGGACGAGCGGCGGCGGCCGGGGTGCTGCCACCGTGCCCGGAGGTCTGGGCGCGTGCCTAGTACCGCCGCGATTTGCCGGACAGTGAGGGGCGGGTGAGTTTCTCGCTCACAATGGGAGCGTGCACACACTCGCGGCGCTGCTCCTAACCGGGGTCCTCTCAGCCGGGCTGGCGGGCCTCGGGGACGTGCTGGGAGGGAGGTCGGCGGGCGACCGCTGGGTGCGCGGGTGGACCCTCCTCTGGTGGCTGGTGGCGGTTCTTGCACAGCTCACCTCCCCACGTGTCGCGGTCGCCCTGGGTCTGGCGGCGATCGCCGCTGGCGCCGGCCGCGCCGCCATCACCCTTCGGCGGCCATGGCGGCGTGCGAGCGCGTACGGCCTAGCGGGGCTCTCCGGGGCTTTCCTCTGGCTGGCGCCGCCGTACTTCTACGACGCGCTCGTCTACCACCTGGGTCTGCCCTGGAGCTGGCTGGTCAACGGCAGCTTTTCGACGATCCCCCACCAGCTCTTCAGCCACTTCCCGCTGGCCGGCCAGACGGTGTTCTTGCTCCCGGTTGCCCTCGGGGTGCCGGAGGCGGCAGCCGGGTTGCACTGGATGACGTTCGTGGTCGCCCTGGGTGCCCTGGCGCGGGTCGCCGGCAACCTTGGCGCCGGGCGGTGGCGGTGGCTCGCGCCGGTGCTCATACTCGGCTGCTGGCATGCGGTTTGGATTGCGGGCGTGGCGGCGGTGGACCACCTTGTCGTGTTGGGGGTGGTTGTCGGGCTGCAGCATCTGACCGAGGTGCGTGGCGAAGGGAGCCTGGATCGACTCGGGCTTGGGATGGCGTGGGGGCTGGCGCTGGCCGCGAAATACCCCGCCGCCCTGCCGGTTGCCGTGGTGGCCACGGCCGCACTCGCGTTGGGCCGTCGCCGGCGCCTCGCAGTGCTCGCCAGCGGTGCTTTGGCCGTGGTTTTCTCTTCCTTCTGGTGGCTACGCAACCTCCTCACCACCGGCAACCCGCTCTTCCCACTCCTGTGGGGCCTGCTTGGGGGCACGGGCTGGTCGCTCCGGGATGAGTCGCGCTACCAGGCGGTGGTGCGGGAAGGGATCCAAGGGGGCAGCGCCCTGGGTGGCCTGACGCACCTCATCGCTCCCCCAGTTGGGCTGGGGTGGTGGTTTCTGCTCGCCGTTCCGCTGG
>JALHTD010000273.1 GCA_022865555.1 Thermoanaerobaculaceae bacterium
ATAGCCGGCCAGCCGTTCATTGAGAAACCGTCTCAATGATGTGATCCCCGCGGATCTGCCTCCGCGCACTGCCGAGACCCTCCCCACGCCGCGGTCCACCGTCAGCGCCGCGAGAGCCGCGGCCTCACCCGCCAGCAGGGCCGGCAAGGCCGCCGGCCAGCGCCGTGCAATCTCCTCGGGAAGCGCCGTGAGGCGAGGGAGGTTCACACCCGCCAACGGGTCGGGAGCCGGGGGTTCGTCTAGGTGTGCGGGCAACACGCCCTGCAGGAGGCGGCGGAACGCGAAGGCGGTGGGGTATACCGCCTCGGTGGCCGCCAGAGGGAGGAGCCCGTTGCCGTCCACGGCCTCCAGCAGAACCGGCAGACGCCCGGCGGCCGCGGTCACCATGCGGGGAAGGAAAAACACCGGCGCGTCGTCGGTGACCACGATGCAGGCACGCGCGGCCAGCACCTCGAGCAACCCCGTGCCGGTGCCCGGCTCCGGCTCGACGTACGGGAAGTACGTCACCGGCCTGCCCTCGAACGCGCGAGCGTTGTCCGCCATCCCCTCGATCACGAACGCGTGCAGCCGCTCCGAGGCCCAGGCGTAGCCGGCGCGCAGCGCCTCGAGCACCACGAGAGGCTTGCCGAGCCTGGCCGCGTGCTCCACCGCGCGCTGGAGGGCGAAGTTCCACCCGGCACGCCGGGCGGCGATCATCCAGTAGAGGACGTACTCGCCGTCAGCGCGCAGCGGCGCCTTGTTGCAGGCACGGACCCGCAAAGCCGGAACCCCCACCAAGCCCTCCATGGCACGCAGCGAACCGGGCGGGCCGGGGCCGCGCGTGACGCTGCCAGGGTACCGTCAGCGCCCGCGCCGGCATAGGGAGCCCTGCACACGGGTTGGAGGCTGTGTGCCGGGGACGGGGTTGCCTCGGGCCGAAGAGCGCGCAAGACTGTGAACGCACTTCTCGGAGAGGGGGTCGCAAACGGGATGAAGGCCCTGGCAGTGTTTCCGGCGCAGCGCGCTGTTCGGCTGGTTGCCCACCCAGAGCCGGCCATCACGACGCCGACCGGGGTGAAGCTGCGCATCCTGGAGATCGGGATCTGCGGCACGGACCGCGAGATCGTCGGCTTCCAGTACGGCACGCCGCCCCCGGGATCGGAGTACCTGGTGCTCGGGCATGAGTCGCTCGGCGAGGTGATCGAGGTCGGCACGGCCGTCACGCGGGTCAAGCCGGGCGACCTCGTGGTGACGATGGTGCGTCGCCCCTGCCCCCACGCCGAATGCCTCGCCTGCCCGGTGGACCGGCAGGACTTCTGCTCCACGGGGGACTTCACCGAGCGCGGCATCAAGGGGGCGCACGGTTTTTGCACGCAATTCGTTGTTGACGACGAGAAGTACATGAACGTGGTGCCCCGGCAGCTGCGCGAGGTCGCGGTGCTGACCGAGCCGCTCACCATCGCGGAGAAGGCGATCACCCAGGTCTGGCAGGTCCAGCAAAGGCTCCCCTGGATCGCGCCCGGAAAGCCCGGGCCGAAGGGACGATTCCACCGCGCGGTGGTGCTGGGCGCCGGCCCGGTGGGCCTGCTGGGCGCGATGGCACTCTCGAATGCGGGCTTCGAGACCACCGTCTACTCACGCACCTCGGGTCCACACGACAAGGCCAGGCTTGTGGAGTCGTTCGGCGCACGCTACGTGGCGGTCGAGACCACCACCCTCGAGCAGCTCGCAGAGAAGGTCGGAAACATCGACCTCGTGTACGAGGCCACCGGCGCCGCGCAGCTCTCGTTCGAGACGATGGAGGTTCTCGGCACCAACGGGGTGTTCATCTTCACGGGGGTCCCGGGCCGCAGGGGACCGATCGAGCTCGACGCCGACCTCATCATGCGCAACCTGGTGCTCGGCAACCAGGTCGTCTTCGGAACCGTCAACGCCAACCGCGATGCCTTCGAGGCCGCGATCCGTGACCTCGGCACGTTCATGGGGCGCTGGCCCGAGGCCGTGCGTGGCCTGATCACGGGGCGCTACCCGATCCAGAAGGCCACTGACGTGCTGCTCGGGGAGCCGGGGGGGATCAAGAATGTCATCGCCATCTCCTGACGCAGAGCGAGTCCGTCTCGCCGAGGACGAACGGCGCGAGAGGAACTGGAAACGTTGGGGGCCGTACCTCTCGGAGCGGCAGTGGGGGACCGTGCGCGAGGACTACTCGGAGGACGGTGACAGCTGGGAGGACGTTCCCCACGACCAGGCGCGCAGCCGTGCCTACCGCTGGGGGGAGGATGGCCTGCTCGGGATCTCCGACCGCGAGGGGAGGCTGTGCTTCGCCCTGGCGCTGTGGAACGGGCGCGACCCGTTCCTCAAGGAGCGCCTCTTCGGCCTCACCGGGCCCGAGGGTAACCACGGGGAAGACGTGAAGGAGTCGTACTTCTTCCTCGACGCCACGCCGACCCACTCCTACCTGAAGGCGCTCTACAAGTACCCGCAGGCGGAGTTCCCGTACGCCAAACTGGTCGAGGAGGCCCGCCACCGCACCCGCAACGAACCCGAGTATGAGCTTGCCGACACCGGTGTCTTCGACGGCGAGCGCTACTTCGACGTGCTCGCGGAGTACGCCAAGGCCTCCCCCGACGACATCCTGATCCGCATCACGGTTGCCAACCACGGCGCGGAGGCGGCGACCCTCCACCTGCTGCCGACGCTCTGGTTTCGCAACACATGGAGCTGGGGGCGCAGCGGCGAGGAGTACCCGCCCAAGCCCGTCATCACGTCCGACGGGAACGGGGGCTTCGTCGCCGACCACGCAACGCTCGGCCGGCTCAGGCTGGCCGTCGAGCACCGCGAAGGCGCTCTGCCGGATTTGCTGTTCACCGAAAACGAGACCAACTCGGAGAGGCTGTTCGGCTCGAAGAACACGAGCCCGTTCTACAAGGACGCCTTCCACGACTATCTCGTCGGCGAGCACACCTCGGCCGTCAACCCGAGCAGGTCCGGCACCAAGGCCGCTGTCCACTACCGTCTCGACGTTCCGGCGAAGAGCAACGTGACGATCCAGCTCCGGCTGGCCGCCGCTGCCGAGATGCGCTCACATCCGTTCGGCAGCGGGTTCGACGCCACCTTCGCGGACCGGATCCAGGAGGCGGACGAGTTCTACGCGGGCGTCATCCCGGAGGGACTCGACGCGCAGGCGCGCCAGGTTGCGCGCCAGGCGTACGCGGGCCTACTGTGGTCCAAGCAGTTCTACAACTACGTCGTGAAGGAGTGGCTCGAGGGCGACCCTTCGCAGCCCCCGTCGCCCGAGGCACGCCTGAGCGGACGGAACAGCGACTGGCCCTACTTCCACGGCCGCGACGTGCTCTCGATGCCGGACACCTGGGAGTACCCGTGGTTCGCGGCGTGGGACCTCGCGTTCCACACGCTCCCGTTTGCCAGGATCGACCCCGAGTTCGCCAAGGCGCAGTTGGTGCTGCTGCTGCGCGAGTGGTACATGCACCCGAGCGGGAAGATCCCCGCGTACGAGTGGTCGTTCGACGACGTAAACCCGCCGGTGCACGCGTGGGCCGCCTGGCGCGTCTACAAGATGACGGGCCAGCGCGGCACGCGGGACCGCCTCTTCCTCGAGCGGGTGTTCCAGAAGCTGCTCCTCAACTTCACCTGGTGGGTGAACCGGAAGGACGTGGAGGGCAAGAACCTCTTCGGTGGTGGGTTCCTCGGCCTCGACAACATTGGCGTGTTCGACCGCTCGAAACCGTTTCCAGGCGGCGGCAATCTGGAGCAGGCCGACGGTACCTCGTGGATGGCGTTCTACTGCGGCACCATGCTCTCCATCGCCCTCGAGTTGGCGAGCGAGGACCCGGCCTACGAGGACGTGGCGTCCAAGTTCTTCGAGCACTTCGTGGCGATCGTGGATGCCATGAACAGCCTCGGCGGGACAGGGCTGTGGAACGAGGAGGACGGTTTCTACTACGACCAGGTCCACGTGGATCGCCACAACGTGCCCATCCGGCTGCGCTCGATGGTTGGCCTCATCCCGCTCCTGGCCTGCGAGGTGCTGGAGGGCGACGTGATCGGCCGCCTCCCCGGGTTCTCAAAGCGGATGCGCTGGTTCCTGGAGCACCGCACCGACCTCGCCAAGCACATCGCCTGCATGGAGACCGGCCCGGGCGAAGGTCACACGCACCGGTTGCTCGCGATTCCGTCGCGGGACCGACTGCTGCGGGTCTTGCGCTACCTGCTCGACGAGAACGAGTTCCTCTCCCCTTACGGGATTCGCTCCCTGTCGCGCGCCTACCGCGAACGGCCCTTCGCGTTCTCGCTCGCCGGCATCACCACGACCGTGGAGTACGCGCCGGGCGAGTCCAACACCGGCCTGTTCGGAGGGAACTCAAACTGGCGCGGGCCGGTCTGGTTCCCGGTCAACTATCTGCTGATCGAGGCGCTGGAGCGCTACCACCACTTCTACGGCGACTCGCTCCAGGTCGAGTGTCCCACCGGCTCGGGGGAGATGATGAACCTGAGGCGGGTCGCCGAGGAGATCGCACGACGCCTGGCGAGCCTGTTCCTGCCCGATGCCGCCGGCCGGCGCCCCTGCCACGGGGACGACCGGCGCTTTGCCGAAGACCCGAGCTGGCGGGACCTCGTACTGTTCTACGAGTACTTCCACGGCGAGACCGGCCGCGGGTGTGGGGCCTCGCACCAGACCGGCTGGACGGCGCTGGTGACCCGGTGTCTGGAGAACCTGGCCTCCCGGCGGACCCGCGGCTGACGGCCAGGTCCGCCCGGGCGGGGGCAACCCGGGCAACTCCGCTGCGTACAATCCGGAGAAACCACAGGTCGGCCCGTGGTGCGGGCCTCCTCGGGTCCGGCGGAGGTGTGGCAAATGAAGCGACGCACGAAGATCCTCATCGGGGTCGCAGCGGTGGTCGTGATCGCCGTCGTGATTGCGGCTGTCGTGGCCAGCAGCAGGAACAAGGGCATCCGCGTGCGTACCACCAAGGTGGACCGCAAGGACCTCGTTCAGCTCGTGACCGCCAACGGCACCGTGCAGGCGAAGACCAAGGTCGAGCTCTCGGCCAACATCATGGGTCAGATCACGAAGCTGAACGCCGAGGAGGGCGACCCGGTCAAGAAGGGTGATCTCCTGCTCGTCATCGACCAGGCGCGCTACGCCTCGGCTGTGGCCTCGAGCCGCGCCGCTTTCGAGTCACTCGAGGCCGAGCTGGTACGGGTCCGCGAGGCGGCCGCCCAGGCCAAACGCGACAGAGACCGGGCGCAGGCGCAGTACCGGGACGGGATCCTCGCTACCGCCGATCTGGACCGCGCGATCAGCTCGTACGACCAGGCAGTCGCGGCAGTCACCCGCGCGGAGCGGCAGGTCGAACAGGCGCGGGCAGACATCGCCTCAGCGCAGGATGCTCTCGAAAAGACCGAGATCCGCGCCCCGATGGACGGCATCGTGACGCGGCGCAACATCGAGCAAGGCGAGGTGGTGGTCACAGGCACGATGAATAACCCGGGGACCGTGCTGATGACCATCTCCGACATGTCCACCATCGAGGCGGTGCTGGAGGTGGACCAGACGGACGTGCCCCAGCTCCGGATCGGGCAAAAGGCCTCGATCCGCATCGACGCCTTCCCGGATGCACCCTTCCCCGGCGAGGTTTCCGAGATCGGCTCGAGCCCGATCCGCGGCACCTCGGCGCTCGGCGGCGCCGCCACCGGCACCGACTACGAGGTGAAGGTCACGCTCCTGAAGCACCCCGAGCGGATCCGGCCTGGCCTCACCGTGACCACCGACATCACCACCGCAACCCGCGACAAGGTCTTGACGGTGCCGGTCGGTGCCCTGGTGCTGCGCCCGCCCGAACCCAAGGGCACACCGGGAACGGCGAAGGGCAAGCCGACTCCGGGTGGCGCCGCACCGACGCCCGCGAGCGGACCCGCCAAGGGAGAGCCGGTCGGGTCCCGGCCCAAGGACATCGAGGGTGTGTACGTCGTCGCCGCCAAGAAGGCAGAGTTCCGGCCCGTTACCGCCGGGATCAAGGGCGAGATGGACGTGGAGGTCACCAGCGGCCTCAAAGAGGGCGACGAGGTCGTCGTCGGCCCGTTCAAGGCGCTCCGTGATCTCAAGCCCGGCGCGCAGGTCGTGGTGGACAACACCGAGAGGGCGGGGCTGGAGCGGTGACAGCAACAAGCCCACAGCCCACAGCTCACAGCTCACGAAGCCGGCTTCTCCCGTGCCTGCGTGCGCACTCCTGGGTGGGGCGGGGGAGCTATCGGCTGTCGGCTGTCGGCTGTCAGCGGGCAGTCGGGCTGGTGGTGGCATGATCCTCAGCGACCTCGCCCGCATCGCCATCAGGTCCATCCGGGCCCACAAGCTGCGCTCGTTCCTGAACCTGCTCGGCATCATCATCGCGGTGATGACCATCATCGCGGTGATCTCGGTTGTCTCAGGCCTCAACAAGTACGCCGCCGACGTGATCAGCGGCCTCGGCCCCAACACGATCATCTTCTCGAGGTTCGGCATCATCACGAGCCGCGCTGCGTTCTTCGATGCCCTCAAGCGCAAGGAGATCACGGACGACGACGTGGAGGCCGTGCGGCGGCTCGTGCCGCAGGCGAACCGTGTGACCGGGAGGGTGTTCTCCTCGCACCCGGTTTACGCCGAGGGGCGCCGCCTGTCCGACATCTTCGTGCTCGGCTCGGGCCCCGAGATGCCGTGGATGATCGGCCTCGAGCTCGAGGACGGGCGCTATTTCACCCAGACCGAGGCGGACGCGGCGCGGCCGGTGGCCGTGATCGGCTGGGACATCAAGGACGAGCTGTTCCCCTACGTCGATCCGGTCGGCCGCATGATCAACGTCGAGGGTAAGCCGTTCCGGGTGATCGGGACGATGGCCCGGCAGGGGAGCTCGTTCGGCCAGAGCCAGGACAGGTTCGTGCTGGTCCCCCTCGCCTCCTTCAGACGCGCGTTCGGGATGACCCGCGGCGTCGACATGTTCGTCGAGGCCCCAAGTGAGGCCTCACGCAAGGACGTCGAGGACGCCGTCCGGGTGGTGCTGCGGGCGCGCCGTGGTACGCCGTTCGGGGCACCGGATCCGTTCGGAATCATCGATGCGGACGCTCTCAACACCCTCTGGCGGAGCATCACCTTCTCAGCGTTCGCCCTGGTGATCTGGATCTCTGCGATCTCGCTGGTGGTCGGGGGTGTTGCGATCGCCAACACGATGTTTGCCTCGGTGGTTGAGCGCACCCACGAGATCGGTGTGCGCAAGGCCCTCGGCGCCCGGCGCCGTGATCTGCACCGGCAGTTCCTCTTCGAGGCGGTGTTCCTGAGCTTCGTCGGCGGGGTGTTGGGTGTTGCTCTCGGCTGGCTGGCGGCCCAAGCCGTGGGGGCGTGGAGCCCGTTTCCGGCGCGGGTCACGCCGTTCCTGGTGATGACCGGCCTGTCAGTCGCCACCCTGTCCGGTCTGCTGGCTGGGTGGCTCCCGGCGGTACGGGCCGCCCGCCTGGACCCGATCGCCGCGCTCAGGGAGGAGTGAGATGGGGCGCTGGGACAAGATCATCGCCGCCCGGCGCGAAAACGTGCTCGCGGCGCTGCGTGCCATCCGCGAGCAGAAGCTGCGCTCGTTCCTCACCTGCCTCGGCATCATCATCGGTGTGGGCACGGTGATCGTGATGGTGTCGCTGATCCAGGGGTTCAACCAAAGATTCATCGCGCAGTTCCAAAGCTTCGGGGCGACGCTGGTGCAGTTCCAGAAGTTCGAGGACCGTTTCGGGGGCGGCGGGCCCCCGCCGGAGGAGGAGCGTCTCCGGCCGATCCTCACGCTGGACGACGCGGAGGCGATACGCCGCTACGCGCCAGCCATCGCCTTCGTCTCCCCCGAGCGCTGGCAGTTTCAGAACGTGGACGTACGCTACCGCGCCAACCGCACGAACAGCGCCACCGTGGGTGGGGTCACCCACTACTACCCCGACGCCAACCACCACTTCGTGCAGCAGGGGCGCTTTTTCACCGCCGGCGAGGAGCTCCACTCCGCCCAGGTGGTGGTGATCGGGATCGGGATCGTGGAGGCGCTCTTCCCCCACGTGACCGCCCTTGGTCGCGAGATCTCGATCAACGGCCGGCCGTTCCGGGTGGTGGGGGTGTTCGAGAAGAAGGGCGGCTTCCTCGACCAGGGTGCGGACCAGCAGATGGTGATCCCGGTCGGGGTGTTCGACCGTATCTGGCCCGACACGCAACGCACCTACGGTTGCGTGATTGCCACGATCCCGAAGAAGCCGGAGTGGGTGAGCCTCGCCATGGAGCAGGGCGCCCAGATCCTGCGCGACCGCCGCGGGCTGCGTTTCAACCAGCCAAACAACTTCGCGATCCGGACGCCCGAGCGCACGATTCGCACCTTTCAACAGATCACGGGCGGCGTGAGCGCGGCGATGATCGTGATCGCCGGCATCTCGCTGATCATCGGCGGAGTTGGCGTGATGAACATCATGCTCATGAACGTCACCCAGCGCACCCGCGAGATCGGCGTGCGGCGCGCGCTCGGCGCGCGCCAGACCGACATCCGGCAGCAGTTCCAGACCGAGGCGATCACGCTCTCGGTGGTGGGCGGGGCGACCGGCGTGGCGGCGGGGATCGCGATCTCCAAGCTGGTGGGCGTGGTGAGCCCGTTCCCAACAAGCATTTCGCTTGCGGCGATCGTGGCCGGGTTGGTCGTCTCCGGTCTGGTGGGCTTCTTCTTTGGCACCTACCCCGCCTACAAGGCGGCCCGTCTGGATCCGATCGAGGCGCTCAGGTACGAATGAAAACCGAGAGAACGAGATCCAGCCGATCTCTGGATACAACCGTCGCCCAAGGGCGACGAGAAGACCAAAGGAGGCAACGATGAGGAGAAGTCACACGAAGCTGTTAGTTATGGTGGCGCTGGCGCTGTGTTTCGCGGCGGCCGCGTTCGCGGAGCTGCCGCCGCTGATCCCACGCGAGGTGCTTCTCGGGAACCCCGTGAAGGCCTCGCCGCGAATCTCACCCGACGGCACCCGCCTGTCGTACCTGGCGCCCTCGGACAAGGGCGTGCTCAACGTCTGGGTGCGCACCATCGGCAAGACCGACGATGCCCAGGTCACCAACGACACCCACCGCGGCATACGCATCCACTTCTGGGCGGAGGACGGCAAGCACTTCTTCTACATGCAGGACCTCAACGGCGACGAGAACTTCCACGTGTACTCGGTGGACCTCGACACCAAGGTGGTGCGGGATCTGACACCGTTCCAGGGGATCCGGGCCGAAGGAATTCTGCGTGACAAGAACCACCCGAACGAGATACTGGTGGGGTTGAACCTGCGCGACCGCCGCGTGTTCGACATGTACCGGGTCGACCTCACGAGCGGCGCGATCGCGATGGACACGCAGAACCCCGGTGACGTCCTGCAGTGGATCCCCGACCCGAGCTTCCATATCCGCGGCGCGATGGCTCAGAACCCCAAGGATGCCTCGACCATCTTGCGCGTCCGGGACGGCCAGGACGCGGCATGGCGGGACCTCATGACGTGGCCGTTCGGCGAGAACGGCGGTGCGGACGACTTCACGGCCGACGGCAAGGCCCTCTGGGTCGAGACCTCCATGGGGGCCGACACGACACGCCTTGTCAAGATGGACATCGCCTCTGGCAAGGAGATCGAGACCGTCGCGGTCGACCCCAAAGTTGACGTGGGCGGTGTGGTGATTCAACCGGATACCCACACCGTGCAGGCGGTCGGCTTCAACTACACGAAGAACGAATGGCGCGTGCTCGACCCGGCGATCAAGGCCGACTTCGATGTCCTCGCAAAGCTCGGCCGCGGCGAGTTCTACCTGTCAGGCCGCGACCGCGCCGACAGGAACTGGATCGTCACCTACCAGACCGACGATGGCCCGGTTGCCTACTACGCCTACAGCCGCGAAACCAGGAAGGCCGAACTGCTCTTCGTCAACCGACCCAAGTTGGCCGAGTTCACGCTCGCCAAGATGGAGCCGGTGGTCATCAAGTCCCGTGACGGCCTCGAGCTGGTGAGCTACCTGACGTTGCCCGTCGGCATGGAAGCCAAGAACCTGCCTCTCGTGCTCAACGTGCACGGCGGCCCGTGGGCGCGCGACACCTGGGGATACAACCCCGAGGCGCAGTGGCTCGCCAACCGTGGCTACGCCTGCCTGGCGGTCAACTTCCGGGGCTCCACCGGGTTCGGCAAGAAGTTCAACAACGCCGGGAACGGTCAGTGGGGCGTGGGAACGATGCAGCACGACCTGACCGACGCGGTGAAGTGGGCGATTGCCAAGGGCATCGCCGACGCCAAGAAGATCTGCATCTTCGGTGGCTCCTACGGCGGTTACGCCACCCTGGCGGGCCTGACGTTCACGCCCGAACTCTACACGTGCGGCGTGGACATCGTGGGCCCGTCCAACATCCGGACTCTGTTCCAGGCGATCCCGCCGTACTGGGAGCCGTTCAAGAAGGAGTTCATCCTTCGCGTCGGCGATGTGGAAAAGGATGAGGCCCTCAACCAACAGATCTCGCCGCTCTTCCACGCCGACAAGATCCGCGTGCCGCTGATCATCGCTCAGGGCGCTAACGACCCACGCGTCAACATTCGCGAGGCGACGCAGATGGTCGAGGCGATGCGCGCGAAGAAGCTGCCAGTCACGTACATCGTGTACACCGACGAGGGGCACGGCTTCG
>JALHTD010000023.1 GCA_022865555.1 Thermoanaerobaculaceae bacterium
CACCGCTGACGAGGCGATCCACCTGGTCCCCCCACGGGTGATGAGCCTCGAGCAGTCGCTGGAGTTCCTCGCCGAGGACGAGCTTCTCGAGGTCACCCCGGTCTCGCTCCGCCTGCGCAAGAAGGTACTCCCCGCCGTCAAGCGGAAGTGAACGAGGGGCGCCTGGCCCGCGCGATCTCAGAAGTACTGGCGGCCGTCGAAGGAGACCCGCAGGAACATGAGGTAGCGATTCTCGGGGTTCAGCGTCGGCCCCGTGCCCTCGACCGGCTTTACGCCGGTCAGCCTCTCATAGCCCGCGCCGAGCTGCAGGAAGAGGCTCGACGCTTGTTTGCCGGAGAAGGTGCGGAAGAGCCGCCATTCCACGATCGGGAACTCCCACTCCATGGACTTCAGCTGGTACTCGACCGGCTCACTGAGCCCTGAGCCGCTCGGAGGTGTGAGCGTGACCGTGTCGGGGCCGCTCAGGTACCCGTACAGGTTGAGGCCGACCTCACGGCCCAGGACGAACTGGAACCGGCCGACCGACGTTGGGATCCCCGCCTGCCACGGTATCAGGCCGCCGTTGACCGAAACGATGGCCATCTTGGTCAGCGTCTTCATCGACGTGAACGCGAGGATCGGCGTGGCAACGAGCAGGTCGCCCGGGATCAGCCAGAACGGCACCCGCAAGCGCAGGGCGATCGGGGTGCGCGACGGGACAGACACCAGGGCGCCCGCGAGGGCGGTGCCCGCGCAGGTGAGGCAGGCGATTGACTGGGACTTCCGCAGGCCAACCCCGGCCTGCAGCCACACCTGACCGTCGCCCGAGGGACCTGCGAGGTCCTCGAGCCCGACACCGCCACGGAACGCGAAGAACATCGAGCCGGCGCGCTCGGTGTTGCTCCCCTCGGCGGTCCCCGTGACCCCGCCGAACCAGCCGCCGGCCGCCACCCCCCCGAAAGCGCCGATGTCGGCCCGGTGCCGCGGCAGCGACGCGGATCCCGGCCCGAGGCTCGGCACCGGCGTGTACCTCAGCGTCTCGGCCAGCAGCGGGACGGCCTCCCTGTCGAACAGCTGCGGCGGCATCTGCTCGGCCTTGCAGGTGTCGAAGGACTCGGCCTTCTCGGCCTCGCCGAGCTCCAGGTTCATGACCGCGGAGGCCGCGCGCGAGGAGGGATCGGTGGCCTCGAGGAACTGCGACAGGCTGATCTCGACGATGCGGGCCGCCTGGTCGAGCCCCTCGGGGCGGATGTGGCCGTCGCCGTACAGGATGAACGGGTCGTTGAGCCAGTCGCTCGCCTCGAGCCCGTGCGCGTCGTAGTAGTCGTGGGTCCCCTTTCGCTCCGCCGCATCGCCCCACGAGCCGGCGGCGTGCCCCGCCGAGAACGTGTCCTCGAGGAAGTGAAGGCCGAACGCCTCGGCGGCCAGGGCGTTGCGTGCCAGTTGCGGCCTCGCCTCTGCCGGAGTCGCCGGGTCGCCCCACACGGCCGCGAACCGCAGCGCCGTCACGTGGTAGATGGCGTAGATCGCCAGCGTGTTGGGCGGCGCGCCCGCGACCAACGCCTCGCTTACGTACGTCTTCGGGTCGCGCACGGTCGCCGTCCGGTACAGGAGGAAGTGCGCGGTGCTGGCGCTCGCCCGCGAGGCGTACTCCGGGTCCGCCCCCGCGAGCTGCTGGTCGGACTTCGTCAGCGGCCAGGAGCGCTGGGCTTCGTTCTTCGCGGCCGCGAGCTTCGCGTCCAGCTCGGCGGTGACCTGCGCGACCGGGATGATCCAGTCCGTGTCGAGCACGTTGTGGAGCAGGTTGGTCGCCGAACACGAGTGGTCGCCGCCGATCGCGGGCCACGCCGCGAAATCGATGCACGTGGGTTCGAGTCCCTGGTTTCCCTCCGAGGGCTGCGCGCACAGCCTCGCCTCGTGCCCGATCCGGGCGTCCGCCCAGAGCTTCGCGAGCAGTTCGGCCTGCTGCGGAGGCAGCCGCTTGACCGCCTCGATGGCGATGTTGCGGTGCTCGGGGTAGACCCAGGCACGCGCGAGCGTGGGGATGGCCAGGACCGCGAGGACCACTGACAGATGTCGGGGCCGCGTCATGTTCTTTCCCTCCCAGGAAGCGCTTCAGCCCTGCCACACGATGCCGTCACGATCATACCGTGGCCCGCCCCGGAGTACTGGGTTTCATGAGCTCTTTCCCGATGCCGCTGCCGAGTGCCGGCAGCCGTCGGAGCTGAAAATGGGGGCAATTCGCTTCTTGGTTACCGGGAAGCCTTGCGCACTGGGCGGCGCTCGACGCCCAGCTCCACGAGCTTGTTCACAATCGCCTGGCCTGCGTTCGCGGGGCTGACCTCTTTGTCGATATAGAGAATCTTCCCGTCGACCCCGATGTAGAACGTCCACCGCACCGCATACGACTGCTCGTCCGGGACAACTCCGTAGGCCCTCGCGACCTCCCTGGCCGGATCGCTCAGCAACGGGTAGTCGACGCCGAGTTTCTCGGCGAACCTCGCGAGGTTCTCCGGCGTGTCGACGCTCGCGGCAAAGTGCACCACGTTGAACGCCCGGATTGCGTCGCCGCTCACACGGAGCGACTGGCACTCGGCCGTTCAACCACCGGTGAACGCCTTCGCAAACCACGCGAGCACGACCGCCTGTTTGCCGCGGTAATCCACGAGCCGGTAGGTGAGCCCGTCCGATCCCTTCAGCACAAACGGGGGCGCGGGATCCCCGGGTACCAGCACAGCCAATCGGGCCGCGGTCGCTCCCCCCGCCCCGCCGACATTCACCGGCGCTCCACCAGCGATCGCCGCAAGGACTGCCACGAGCAGAATCCGCATGTCACCCCCCATCTATGCCAAACCCCACCAGCGGACCGCAAATGATAGCATGCTATAAGTATCTCGATGGAGGTTCATCCCGGTTCACGACTTGGGAGCTACGAGGTTCTCGAGCTCATCGGCGAGGGCGGAATGGGCTCCGTCTATCGGGCGAACGACACGCGGCTCCGCCGCCAGGTCGCGCTGAAGATCGTCCGTTCGCCGTTTGCGGAAGACGCCGACCGCCTTACCCGGCTTACCCGCGAGGCGCAGCTGCTTGCTTCGCTCAGCGATCCGCACATCGCGACGATCCACGGCCTCGAGGAGTCCGACGGCGTCCGCTTTTTGGTCCTCGAGTTGGTGCCCGGCGTGACCCTCGCCGAGCGCGTCGCGCAGGGTCCGCTGCCGGTGCACGAGGCGCTGGTACTCGCGGCGCAGATTGCCAGCGCCGTAGAAGCGGCTCACGCCCGCGACATCATCCATCGCGATCTCAAGCCGGCCAACATCAAGATCACGCCCGATGGCAGCGTGAAAGTGCTGGACTTCGGTCTGGCCAAGGCGCTCGGCCCGGATTCCGGAGCGCCCGCGCTGGCCGGCTCTCCCACGCTCACCTCTTTGGGCACCGTCGAGGGGACAATCCTCGGAACCGCCGCGTACATGAGCCCGGAACAGGCGCGCGGCCAGGTCCTCGACCAGCGCACCGATATCTGGGCGTTCGGCTGCATCTTGTTTGAAATGTTCACCGGCAGGGCCGCGTTCGGCTGCGACACGCCTTCCGACACGATCGTCGCGATCCTCACCCGCGATCCGGAGTGGTCGCGGCTGCCAAGCGACGTGCCCGAGTCGGTCCGACGACTCCTCCGTCGGTTGCTCGTGAAAGACCCGCAGCGCCGCCTGCGCGATATCGGGGACGCGCGTATCGAGATCGAGGACTCCCTCATCGCAGCCGCCGAGCCAGCCGGGTCGTCTGCGGGGGAGCACGGGGCCGCTCGGACCGCTCCCCGCAAGTGGACGCTTCTCGCCGGAGGCACCATCGCTGTCGCGGCGCTCGCGGCTGCGGTGGCGTGGACGCTGAAGCCGGCCCCTTCGCCGCCCGGTCGCCCGGCGGTCCAATTCGCGCTGCCGCTACCCCCCGGCGAGCACCTCGAGGGCCTCGACTTCCCCGCCGTCGCGATGTCGCCGGCCGAGACGCACGTGGTCTACGTTGCATCGCGCGGCGGTCAGCGGCGACTCCTCGTTCGCACGCTGTCCACGCTCGGAGCACAGCCAATCCCGGGAACGGAAGGCGCCATGAGCCCCTTCTTCTCGCCGGACGGCGGATGGATCGGCTTTTTTGCCGACGGCAAGCTGAAGAAGGTGCAGGTCACCGGCGGCCCGGTGCGCACGATTTCCGATGCGCCGGTCGGCTTCGGCGGCGCATGGGCGCCAGACGGCACGATCGTCTACGCTCCCGAGAACGGGTCGGCCATCTGGCAGGCCCCGGCCGACGGCGGCACGCCGCATGCCGTCACGAAGCTCGACATCGCGCGCGGCGAGTTCAGCCACCGCTGGCCCGAGCTGCTTCCGGACGCCAATGCCGTGCTTTACACCGTCGGCACCGAAGGAAGCTGGGACGATGCCGAGATTGTCGTCCAGTCGCTTAAGAGTGGAGAGCGCCGCACCGTCGTGGAGGGGGGCACGAACCCCAAGTATCTGCCCGACGGCAGGCTCATCTACATCCGCCGCGGTTCGGTGTTCGCGGTGCCATTCGATGCCAAGGCCCTCCGCGCGACGGCCGGAGCGACACCGGTCCTCACGGGTGTGCTCGAGTCGAGTGACGGCGCGATGCAGCTGAGCGTCTCTAGCGCGTGGAACATCGCGTACGTCAGTGGTGATTCCGGGAACGAAGGGCGAACGCTCGTCTGGGTGGACCGGCAGGGCAACGTACAGCCGATTGCCGCACCCGAACGTGCGTATTCGTCACCGCGCCTGTCGCCGGACGGTCGGACGCTTGCCGTCACCGTCACCGGCGCCGATCGAGACGACGTTTGGACCTACGACATCGCACACAACGCGCTGGCGCAGATCACGTTTGAAGGTGGGGGCTCGCCCGTGTGGATGCGTGACGGCCGACGGATCATCTTCAGCGCCAGCCGTGGCGGTCCCCCGGGCCTCTTCTGGAAACAGGCCGACGGCAGCGGCCCGGACGAACGGCTGACGAGGCGCACGGGCATGGGTGTCCCGAACTCGTCATCGCCCGACGGGCGGACGGTGGCGTTCGTAGAGTACGACCCGTCGGCCGGGCGCCACGTCCTGTTGCTCGACAGCGACACCCGGACCGTGCGCCCATTCCTGGAGGGCTCGCCGGCGAACGACAAAGCCCCGGCGTTCGCGCCGGACGGCCAGTGGATCGCGTACGTCTCGGACGAAACGGGGCGCGACGAAGTGTACATCGCGCCGATCAAAAACCCGACGCGGCAGCTGAGAGTGTCCGCAGATGGCGGCTCCGAACCGGTGTGGCGACGCGACGGCTCGGAACTCTTCTTCCGCTCCGGAAACCGGATGATGGCGGCGGCGGTGACGACGCGACCGAACCTGAGCGTGAAGCCGGCTGGTCAGCTGTTCGAGGCCGCGTTCGACACGGGCGCAGCTTCGCGCCCGGCGTACGACGTCAGCGCCGATGGTGCCCGGTTCCTGATGGTCACCGGCGGCGAGAGCGATCGGCCGTCGCACGAGCTGCGGGTGATCCTGGGATGGACCGCCCGACCCCACGCCGCACAGTGACGCACGGCTGAGCTCTGCCCCTCACGCATGGGGTGAGAGCCGTGGGCAGCACCTTGCCCTTTCACCTGAGCCCTTGGAGGGTGAGCCGGTCCCGCCGGCCCTCAGGCCGGACGTACGCACGACGGCACACCGAAGCGAACGACGACACCTGCAGGTGCCCCTCGCCTAACGCGCTTCGTGATTCTCAGGCCAGATCCGAGGTCGAGAAGAAGAACGCCAGCTCGGTGCGCGCGTTGTCGGGGGAGTCCGAGCCGTGGATCGCGTTGCGCTCGATGTTGGTGCCGAACTGCTGGCGGATCGTGCCGGGCGCGGCCTTGGCCGAGTCCGTTGCGCCCATGACCTTGCGAAGGTACTCGATCGCGTCCTCGCGCTCGAGGGCCAGCACCCACACCGGGCCCGAGGTCATGAACTCGACCAGCGGGCGGTAGAACGGCTTGTCCTTGTGCACAGCGTAGAACACCTCGGCCTGCTCCTTGGAGAGCCACACCATACGCGCGGCCCGGATCTCGAAACCCTCCTGCTCGAGGCGGGCGATGACCGCACCGCAGTTGTGGCGCGTGACGGTGTCCGGCTTGAGAATCGTCAGTGTCCGCTGCTTCATACCAGAACTCTCCCCTCTCCCCAGGATCAACGCGCCCTCGCTGCGCGGGGGCCGCGGCCTCGGCGGGCGAGCCGACCCCACCGTCCTAGGCCCTTCCCAGCGCCCGCGCCATCGTGATGCCGATCTCCGCAGGCGTGGCGGCGACGTGGATGCCGGCCGCCCTGAGCGCCTCGATCTTCTCTTTTGCCGTGCCCTTGCCGCCCGAGATGATCGCTCCGGCGTGGCCCATGCGCCGCCCCGGAGGCGCGGTCTGGCCGGCGATGAACGCCACCACCGGCTTGCGGACGTTCTTCTTGACGAACTCCGCGGCCTCCTCCTCGGCGCTGCCGCCGATCTCGCCGATCATCACCACGGCCTCTGTCTCGGGGTCGCGGTTGAACGCGTCCAGCACGTCCACGAAGTTCGTCCCGGGAACCGGGTCGCCCCCGATGCCGACGCAGGTGGACTGCCCGAGACCCAGCTTGGTCAGCTGATCGACCGCCTCGTAGGTGAGCGTTCCCGAGCGCGAGACCACACCGACGCTGCCCTCCTTGTGAATGTGGGCAGGCATGATGCCGAGCTTGGCCTTTCCCGGCGAGATGATCCCCGGGCAGTTCGGGCCGATCAGGCGCGACCCTCCGTTGGCGAGGGCCTGCATGACCATGGCCTCGTCGCGCGCCGGGATCCCCTCGGTGATGCAGACGATCAGCTCGACGCCGGCGGCCGCGGCTTCCAGGATGGCGTCGGCGGCGGCCAGCGGCGGCACGAAGATCAGCGAGGCGTTGCAGTCGGTTTTCTCCCGGGCGTCGGCCACGGTGTCGAAGACCGGCACGCCGTCCACCAGGGTGCCGCCCTTGCCGGGGGTCATGCCGGCCACGATCTTCGTGCCGTACTCCTTGCACTTGGCGGCGTGGAACTGCCCCTCCTTGCCGGTGAGCCCCTGGACGAGGACGCGAGTGTTCCTGTCGGCCCAGATCGCCATGGCCCCTCCTACCTCGCCGCCGCGACGACGGCCGCGGCTGCGTCCGCCATGGTGTCGGCGGGCTGTAGCTTCAGTCCGGACTCGGCAAGGATGCGCCTGCCCTCTTCAACGTTGGTCCCCTGAAGCCGCACGACGATCGGCACCTTCACCTTCAGGCTCTTCGCCGCAGCCACCACGCCGGCGGCGATCATGTCGCATCGCACGATGCCGCCGAAAATGTTGATCAGCACGGCCTTCACGCCGGGGTCGGAGAGCAGGATGCGGAAGGCATTCTCCACCTGCTCCTGGCTCGCGCCGCCGCCCACGTCGAGGAAATTGGCAGGTGCGCCCCCGTGGTGCTTGATGATGTCCATGGTGGCCATCGCGAGGCCGGCGCCGTTGACCATGCAGCCGATGTTGCCGTCGAGCTTGATGTAGTTGAGGTCGAACTTGGAGGCCTCCACCTCGAGCGGATCCTCCTCGTCCAGGTCTCGCATGGCGGCGATCTCGGGGTGACGCGCGATGGCGTTGTCGTCGAAGTTCATCTTGGCGTCGAGGGCGAGCACCTCCCCGCCTCCGGTGATCAGCAGTGGGTTGATCTCCGCGAGCGTGGCATCGCTCTCGTTGTAGGCGCGCGCAAGGGCGGTCACGAACTTCACGAACTTCTTCAGCGTCTCGCCGGAGAGCTCGAGAGCGAAGCCGAGCTTGCGCGCCTGGTAGGCCTGCAGCCCCTGGCAGGGGTCGAAGTGCTCCTTGAGGATCGCCTCCGGGTGCTCGGCCGCGACCTCCTCGATCTCCATCCCGCCGAACTTGGAGGCCATCATCACGGGCAGCCCCACCGTGCGGTCCAGCACCACCCCAAGGTAGAGCTCGCGCGCGATCTCGAGCGCCTCCTCGACGAGCACTTTGTGCACGATCCTCCCCTCGGGCCCGGTCTGCTTGGAGACCAGCTTCATGCCGAGGATCTGCTTGGCCGCCCTGAACGCCTCTTCGGCATCGACGGCCAGCTTCACGCCCCCGGCCTTGCCGCGTCCCCCCGCGTGCACCTGGGCCTTGACCACAACCCTGCCCCCCAGGTCGCTGGCGGCCGCCCGCGCCTCCTCCGGCCGCGTGACCAGCCGTCCGCGCGGGATCGCTACCCCGTAGTGGGCGAGGATCTCTTTCGCTTGATACTCGTGGACTTTCACGAGAGCCTCCGGCGCACAGCCGATGCATTGTGCACGGGAGACAGCTTTTTCGCAACTCCGGCCTGCCTCTGCGCGACCGAGGTCAACCGCCTTGCACTCGCTCAACCTCCGTCGGACGCGTCGCCGACCACGAGGGCACGGAGCTCGTCGTCGGTGAGGATGCAGTCCGCATGCTTGGCGGCGGCCAGAATGCGCTCCACCATCGTCTGGTCGGCCGGGTAGCCGTGCCCGAGCAGCCACGACGTCGCGTTCGAGGCGCCCGACATCGGCCCGACCTCGATCTCCTGCTGCCGCCCCAGCCAGGAGGCCGGGACCGCGGAGTAGACGAGGTCCACGAGCGCTTCGTCCCCCTTCTCGCCCGCCTTGGCGATCGCGGATGCGTGCACACCCGTCGAGGTCCTGAAGGCATCACGGCCGACCACCGGCATGCCCGGCGGGATGGGTGCTCCGAGCATTCGGCTCGCGAACTCGGCGTACTCCGTCAGGCGAGCGAGGTCGGGTCGCGCCCAGTCCA
>JALHTD010000274.1 GCA_022865555.1 Thermoanaerobaculaceae bacterium
CTACGACCCTTCACCCACCGCGTACCGGCACAACCGGACCGGTGAGGACAACGGCGACGCGCACCACAAGCGGCAGGTGATGGGACGCGAGGTGGTGGTCGCCGTGACCGGTGGAAAGCTCGACTTCGGCCCCTGGGAGCAGATTTTCTACGGCGAGTTCGACGGGCGGCGCGCCAAGCGCGTGCTGGTCAAGGTCATCGGGGAGTGATCGGGACCCGGTCGGCCCGGGTGCTTGACTTCCCTCGTGGTGCTCCGGCTACACTGGCGGCGACCGTCGCGGTCTTGGGGGAACCATGAAGCACACGCGTCTTCCTGTGGTGTCGATCCTGCTGCCGCTTGCCGTCGCGATGCTCGCGGCGTGCGGTGCCGAGGATGCTGCCAAGGTCTCGGGCGTGATCGTGGACGGCGCCAAGCGCCTGAAGAGCTCGGGGCAGACCCAGCTCACCGTCCGCTACCAGCCGCCGGACACAAAACCGTACGTGATCGTGGTGTACCCGGCCGTTCGCACGGCCGAGGACGAGGCCGAGCTGGAGAAGATCGCGCCCAGGGCGATGGCCATCAGCCAGGCCGGAGCGGCCCTCTCGCCGAAGGCGGAAGGTTTCTCCGACACGCTCGCCCTCTGGCGGCTGGGGTCGCTCGCCACGTTCTCCACGTCGTGTCGCGGGGTCGCCGAAGCCCTGATGGTGGTGGCCGTGGCCAAGAACAAGGGCGGCCCCACCGACGTCACCCTCAACCGGGAGGGCGACAAGATCTACATCGTCGGGCTCAACTGATCCCGCGAAAACTGTTGCGCTAGGAGCCTGTCCGGGTAAACGACGAAAGCGAGAATTCCGAGGGCGCCGGATGGCAAGGAAGCCGAGCGAGAAGCCCGGAGGCGTAGCCAGAGCTACGTCGAGGACTTTTCGCGACGACTGACACAGCCAGCCGGATGCTATCGGGATTCGCAGCCGGAGTATTACCCGGACAGGCCCTAGGTCGGCTCCCGGCGGGAGAGCCGGTTACGCCGGACCAGGAACGCCAGCAGGCGTGGCGTGTGACGCGCGAGGAACACGGCCAGCTTGCCGTGGGCGGTAATGATCCGCTCCCGCCGGCGGCGGGCCACGGCCCGCACGATCTGGCGCGCCGCCCGCTCTGTCGGCATCTGGAGCCAGCGAGGGACAGTGTCAGGGAACTCCGGGCGGAACCGGCCACGGTTGTCCACGCGGCGGATCTCGCTTTCGACGAACCCCGGCGTGATGAGGACGACCGAGACACCCTGTGGGGCAAGCTCGTTACGCAGAGACTCTGCGAGCGCGCGAACGGCGAACTTGCTCATCGCGTACGGCGAGGCGGACGGAACCGCAAGGTAACCGCTCACACTGCCGAGGATGACGAGCGTGCCGCGCGAGCGGCGCAGTTCGTCGAGGGTGGCGTATGCGGTGCGCAGCACCCCGAAAACGTTAGTCTCGAACTGCCGGCGGTAGTCGTCGAGCCGGAGCTTGGCGAGTGGGCCCACCACGCCGAACCCGGCGTTGGCCACCGCCACGTCGATGGGGCCGAGCCCGGAGACGGTGAGGGCGACGGCGCGCTCGAGGTCACCCTCGCGCGTGACGTCGCAGGGGATCGCGAGGGCATGCCCGCCCGCACCGCGGATCTCCCCGGCCAGCGCCCGCAGGCGTTCGGCACGTCGGGCGAGCAGCGCGACGGTGGCCCCCTGTCGGGCGAACTCCAGGGCGAGGCTGGCACCGATCCCTGACGACGCCCCGGTGATCAGGACCACCTTTCCGGCGAGCTTCTCCATGAGCGTGCGGCCTCCCCTCGTCGTGCGGGCTACCCCTTCTACCACCTTCCCCGGTGGCGGCCAAGGGGCATCAGCCCCTCGGGTGGTGGACCTTGGCCACCTTGCCCCCCTGGGCGAGGTCGAGGAACTCGTCCTCGACCGGTGCGGAGCCGTCGGGCCGCCGGATCACCTTGCACAGGGGCTTGTCGAACGTCTCGGGGCTGCGCACCGTGGTGATCGACAGCACGAGGTGACCGTCCGCCAGGCTCAGGATCGCTCCGGGCGGAAAGCGCCCCATGACGTTGCAGAACAGCTGCATGAGCAGCGGGTCGTACGCCTTGCCGGCCTGGGCTGCCATGCGGGCCAGACAGTCAGGGGTGGACAGGATCGGCCCCTGGCCCGACCGGTAGCGGGTGAGCGTGTCGTAGTCATCGGCGATGTGCACGATACGGGCGTACAGCCAAGGCAGACCCCGCGGGTCGTCGAACGCGTAGTGGTGCTGCAGCACGGTCAGTACGCGGCGGAGCTTGGCCCGGTGGAATCCGCGCTGGCGCAGTAGCACCCGCAGCCCGGCCCGGGAGTGGCGCTCGAACGGGACCGAGTAGCCGTCCTCGCGCATGGTGAAGCCGACGTCGTGGAACATCGCCGCCACACCGAGGTCGGCGAGGGAGGGATCGGAGAGGCCGGCCGCTCGGCCGATCACGAGCGAGAGATTGGTCACCATGAGGGTGTGCTGGGCAAACGGCGGCAGGGCTTCCTCGGCGTTGCGCGCGGCCTCGGCGGCGTCCCCGAGGCGGGAGGCATCGATCAACTGGTGAACCAGACGGCGCACAGGCAGCGGGCTCGGCAGGCGGTCGGCGCCAAGGGTGGCGAAAACGTTGGCGACCGTTCCGGCACTCGCAAGGTAGACCTCGCGGAACTCGCGCGTGGCCTGATGTAACTCCTCGCCCGTGATCCGGAAGCGGAACGGCGGGTGCACCTGAACGGAGCTCATGCCGACCGCGACCAACTCCGACTGCAAAGCGGTGCGCGGCTCCTGGGGTGTGGGCGGGGACGAGAACAGGCGCACGACGGTGCGGATCTCCGGGTCGGAGAGGGGAGCGTTGAGGGTCAGGCCGCCGACGGTGTGGCGCTGGAGGTCGGCGCCAAGCGTGATCGACTGCTCGATCAGCGTGTCGAAGCGAATGCGCAGGTCGTTGACGAAGATCTGGTCTTCGACGCACTGCAGGGTCGCCGGTCCGAGAAGCTCCATGAGCTCGCACAGAGTTGCACCGAACTCCCGCACCGGGACGTCGAAGGCGGTGTTGTTGAGGGCGTGCGTCCTTGCCATGTGGAACAGGCCGTTGAACAGGTGCGCCAGCTGGGCGCCCAGCTCGCGGACGCGGGTGGCGAGCTCGCGGTCCTCCTCGGCCCGGGCCCTCTCGTGTGTCTTGCCGAGCTGCTCCTGGGCGGTGGAGATCGCATCAGGCATGGGGCTCACCTCCCCGTGGGTGCCTGAGCTGCGCCAGGGCCACCGCGGCTTGCCTGCACAGCTCGTCGCTGGTGTGGTGTGAGAGCCACTCGAGGAGCTCCTCGGACTCCCGCCCCGGGAGCAACGGCAGCCCGCTCACGGCGGCCCACCGCAGCGTTGTCTGGCCCGGCGACAGGCGGCCGAGCAGACCGGGGGGCCGGACCCACTCCTTGAACAGCGGCCTGGCCCTCTCCGGGTCCAGCCAGGTGAGCGCCTCACCGGCGGCCCTCGCCTCGGCCACGGTGAGCTCGCCGGCGGCGCCGCGCCTGACCCTTTCGACCAGGGGCTCAAACGCCCGGCTTTCCCGATGGCGGACCAGGATGGCAAGCGCGCGCAGCCTCACTGCGGAAGTGTGGGCCCCCAGGGCCCCGACAAGGGCGCGCCCGATCTTGGCGCCGTACGGGGCGTGCTCGAGGAACCGGAGCGCCTCCAACTGAAGATCCTCCTCGGTGCTTTCGAGAAGCCTCACCGCTGCTTCCACGGCACCGGTCGCATCGGCCTTGGCCATCAGCCGGAAGAGCTCGATTGCGGCGTGTCCGCCGAGGGCGTGCAGGCGCTCGGCGGCGCGGGCAGTCTGCCCGTGCAGCTGGGTTTCCAGGAGCTGCCGTATCAGCGGTGAGGAGCGGTGGTGGAGCGAGCTCGTGAACAGGTCGAGCAGGGTCCCGAGATGGTCCCCGGGGGCGATGCTCACGAGCTCGAGAAGCGCGGGCGGCAGCGCTGTCTCCTCCGGTGTGAGCGCGAGGATGAAGCGGCGCACCACGCCCTCGTCGGCGCAGGCCGCAAGCAGCTCCTTCCGTGATCTCTCGTCTGCGGGCGCCGTGCGCTGGACCGCGTGTACGACGTCGAGGAGGGCGTCGAGGTAGTTCTCCCCCGCGAGGAAGCCCCGAACCTCACGAAGGACCGGCGTGACGTCGTCGAGCGTCAGCGGATCGAGAGGGTCCGTGAGGCCCGCCAGAACCTCCTTGACCAGCAGGAGGCACTCGTGCGGCACCGCCTCGGTGCCGTCCTCCTCGGTGATGCGGTCGAGCAGCGAGGGCGGCACCGCCC
>JALHTD010000275.1 GCA_022865555.1 Thermoanaerobaculaceae bacterium
AGTGGTGGTCCTTGCCGTGCGCCTAGAAGTGCTCGGCGAGGTACTCGATACGCTTCGTTATGAGAGCAACCTGCACCTCGGGTGATCCGCTGTCGCGCTCGTGGCGGCGAAACTCCGAGATGATCTGCTCCTTGCTGGCAACGTAGTCGCGTTCGGTCATCGTCTGCTCCACGTCTCCGAATCCTTCCTCCAGTTGCGAGGAGGGGTGTCAATGTATCACGATTTTGCCGCGGTCTCAACCTCCGCCAAGACCATGCGGGGGGCCACGTTAACGGTCCGCGCGCGCGCCAAATACGCCAGAGCCACTCCCACCCCGACTAGCTCCCCGCCCCGGTCCCGCACCGCCACCGGACACCCCGGCGCGAAGCTGCCCTCCGCCTCGCGCACGACGACCTCCTGCCCGTGCGCAAAGTGGTCCATGGCCGTCGGGTTCAGGACAACCTCGGGGAAGGGGAGGACGGCCGCGCTGAGGGAAATGAACGCCCCGGGGTCCATCTCGTGCGGGCGGTTGGCGAGCACCTCCGCGCTGACCGCGTCCTCCACCCGCCAGGGGCCGATGCGAACGCGCCGCAGCGAGGCCAGGTGCCCGCCGCAGCCGAGGGTCTCGCCGATGTCGTGGGCGAGGGATCGCAGGTAGGTGCCGGAGGAGCAGGTCACCCTGAACCCGAGCCTGTCCGCACCCGCGGCCTCGAGCTCGATCTTCTGCACCTGCACGCGCTTGGGCTCGCGGGGTACGGCCTCCCCGGCGCGCGCGAGCTCGTAGAACTTGCGCCCGCCGGTCTTCTTGGCCGAGTAGGGGGGCGGGAGCTGCTGGAGCTCGCCTGCGAAGCGGCTCGAGAGGTCCGCGAGCTCGGTCGCGGTGAGGCTTGGCACTGGGCGCGGCGTCCCGAGCGGCTCGCCCTCGACATCGTAGGTCGTGGTGGCGAAGCCGAGGCGGATCTCGCCGTGGTACGTCTTTTCCCACGCCAGCAGGTACTGCTGCAGGCGGGTGGCCTTCCCGATGCACAGGAGGAGCAGGCCGGTGGCGGCCGGGTCGAGGGTGCCCGTGTGGCCGATCCGGCGCTCCTTGATTGCGCGGCGGGCCGCCTGCACCACGTCGTGGGACGTCGGGCCGACCGGCTTGTCCACGAGGAGGAACCCGTGCCGGAAGAGGCTCATGCGGACTCCACCACGGGGAGGAGGGCCTCCAGGAGGGCGCGGCGGGCCTCCGACAGGGTTCCCGGGATGGTGCAGCCCGCAGCGTTGCGGTGGCCGCCGCCGCCGAAGACGCGGGCGACCGACTGCACGTCCACTTTGGCTCGGGAGCGCAGGCTCGCCCGCACCGAACCGTCGCGGAACGCCTTGAAGAACACGGCAACCCGGACCCCTTCGATGGCGCGCGGGATGTTGACCAGGCTCTCGGTGTCCTCCGGGAAGGCCCCGGCCGCCTCAAGCATCGCGCGGTCGCAGGTGATCACCGCCAGGCGCCCGTCGGCGATCAACTCGAGAGTGGAAAGGACCGTGGCGGTAAGGCGCACGATGCGGGCCGGGTTGTTTTCCCAGAGTTGCTCGGCGATCTCGGCTGGCTGCGCGCCGGCCACCACCAGCCGGGCCCCCGCGGAAAAGGCCCTCGGGGTCGCGTTGGAGTAACGGAAGTCCCCGGTGTCGGTGACGAGCGCGGCGTACAGGTTGGTCGCCATGGTCTCCGTCACCGTGGCGTCCGCGACCTCCGCCATCGCCAGGATCATCTCGCCGGCCGCCGGGGCGTCCTCGTCGACGTAGTTCAGCTCGCCGTAGCGGGCGTTCTCCAGGTGGTGGTCGATGTTGACGATGGGCAGCCGGTCCAGGCCCGAGAACCCCGGCCTGCCGAGGTCCGGGCACTCCAGTACGACCGCCAGGTCGAAGCTGCCCTCGAATCCGGAGGGCAGCTCGCCGGCCACCGTGACGGTTTCGAGCCCAGGGAGGAAGCCCAGAGAAGCCGGGTGGGGGTCGCGGTTGACTATCGTGGTCGTGGCGCCGAGTTGCTGTGCCAGCTCGGCGAACCCGAGCTCGGAGCCGATCGCGTCGCCGTCAGGCGCGGCGTGCGAGGTAATCAGAAGGCGCTTGGCCCGGCGCAGACGCGCGATGACCACCGAGGGATCCCGCGTGACGTCAGTCATCGCCGCCGCCCTCCTGTGGTCCGGAGCCCTGAGCGCTGTGCCCTGTGATGTCGTCCAGGATGCGTTGAATCCGGTCGGCCCGCTCGAACCCCTTGTCGCGCCGGAATTCGAGGTCAGGTGGGTTGTGGATGCGCATTCGCCGAGCGCTCTCGCGCCGGAGGAAACCGCGCGCCTGCTGGAGGCCTTCCGCGGCCTGCCGCTCGCGCTCCTCGTCGCCGAAGACCGAGAAGTAGGCGCGCGCCAGCTTGAGGTCGCCGGATAGTTCCACCGCGGAGATCACCACGCCTGGCAGGCGCGGATCCTTGATCTCGGTGAGAAGCAGCTCCGAGAGCACCTCTCGCATCGCCTCCGCCAGCCGCTCGCGCCGAACCGCCGAATCACGCACCGTCCACCCCCTAGCGGACCTGCACGAGCTTGACCCGCTCGTCGAGAACGACGCCCCCGAAGGTCTCGTGGACGACGTCGAGGGCGCGGGCCACGGTTCCGCGCGCGGCCTCGGCGTCGGTGGCGAGGGCGCTCACGGCCAACGCCGCACGCTGGTGGAGGTCCTGGTGGTCGCTCTCCACGACGAGCACGGCGAGGCGATGGCGCAGGCGCTCGACCAGCGACCGGATGTCCTGACGCTTGTCCTTCAGGGAACGGGCGCCGGGCAGGTGGAGCTCCACCTCTGCGAGCGCGACGAAGAGCGGGCTTTCGACGTCCACTTACACCTCGGGGGCGACTTCCACGGTGCGGTAGGCCTCGATGACGTCGCCGAGCTTGATGTCCTGGAAGCGATCGAGGCCGATGCCGCACTCGAAGCCGTTCTTGACCTCGCCCACGTCCTCCTTGAAGCGCTTGAGTGAGGCCAGGCTGCCCTCCCAGACCACCACGTTGTCGCGAAGCAGGCGTGCCTTCGCGGTCCGAAGGATGTTCCCCTCGACGACCATGCACCCTGCGACCATGCCCACCTTGGAGACCTTGAAGACCTCGCGCACCTCGGCGCGGCCAAGCTCCTCCTCCCGGTACGTTGGCGAGAGCAGACCCATCATCGCCTTCTGCAGCTCGTCGGTGAGGTTGTAGATGACGGAGTAGAGGCGCACGTCCACCTTCTCGCGCTCGGCGAGCTGCTTGGCGGAGCGATCCGGGCGCACGTTGAAGCCGATCACGATGGCCTGCGAGGCGGAGGCCAGGAGGATGTCGTTGGCGTTGACCGCACCGGCCGAGGCGTGAATGACGTTGATTGCGACCTGGTCGGTGGAGAGCTTGGCGAGGGTGTCGCGCAGGACCTCGACCGAGCCCTGCACGTCGGCCTTGAGCACCACGTTGAGCGCCTTGACCTCCTCGGATTTGATCTTGTCCATCAGCCCTTCCAGGCTGATCTTGCGGCTTCCAGCCATCTGCTCCTCGCGCTGCTTGGCCCGACGGTAGCTGGCCACCTCGCGGGCGCGGGCCTCGTCCTCGACGACCTGGAAGGTGTCCCCGGCCTCGGGGATGTCCTCCAGACCCATGATCTCCACGGCGTCTGAGGGCTTGGCCTGACGCACCGGCTTGCGGTTGGTGTCCAGCATTGCACGTACGCGGCCGTAGGTCGCGCCGGCGAAGAAGCAGTCGCCCTGCGCGAGGGTCCCCTGTTGCACGAGGACGCTGGCAACCACGCCGCGGCCGCGCTCCTTGCGGGCCTCCAGCACGGTGCCGCGCGCCATGCCCTCGCGAGCGGCTTTGAGGTCGGCCATCTCGGCCACAAGCAGGATGACCTCGAGCAGGTCCTCGATCCCCTGCCGCTTGGTGGCGGACACCGACACGACGGGGACCTCACCGCCCCACCCCTCGAGCAGGACGCCCTCCTGGGCAAGGTCCTTCTTGACTCGCTCGGGGTTGGCGTTGGACTTGTCGATCTTGTTGATCGCCACGACAAGCGGCACGTGCGCTGCGCGCGCGTGGTTGATCGCCTCGACGGTCTGCGGCATCACGCCGTCGTCCGCCGCCACCACCAGCACGACGAGGTCCGTGACCTTGGCGCCGCGGGCGCGCATCTGTGTGAAGGCCTCGTGGCCCGGGGTGTCGATGAAGACGATCGGCTTGTTGTTGTGGACGATCCTCGAGGCGCCGATGTGCTGGGTGATGCCTCCGGCCTCCCCGGCGGCCACCCGGGTCGAGCGTATGGCGTCCAGCAGCGAGGTCTTGCCGTGGTCCACGTGTCCCATCACCGTGACGACCGGCGGGCGCGGCTCTGGCTTCGTCCCCGCCTCGGCGGCCTCCTCCTGCTGGAGGTCGATCTCCTCCTCGAAGGTCACCACCATGGCCTCGACCCCGAGGTCCTCGCAGATCTTCTCGGCGAGGTCCTGGGGGAGCGCCTGGTTGGCGGTCACGAGAATCTTCTTGGAGATCAGGTAGGCCATCAGGTCCTTGACCAGCACGTTGAGCTTCTCGGCCAGCTCGCGGACGGTGACCGCCTCGGACAGGTAGACGGCCCCCTCGGGCTTGACGCCGTCGCGGAAGGTGACGGTGACCTGGCGCACCTCGACCGGGGCCTCGCCGCGCTCGCGCCTTGGCCGGTGCGTCAGCTTCGGGCGCCCGCCCATCGGGATCGGAGGCCGCGGCGCGGCGGCGGTCTCGGCCGCCCGCACCTTCGACTCCTCGAACGTGGCTAGGAGGTCGCGGATCTCGTCGGCGTCCGCGGCCGCCTTGGCCTTGCGCGAGGACTTGCCGCGCCCGGGGGCGGCGGGCTTCTCGGCGGGCTTTTCCGCCGCCTGTTTGGCGGCGATGATGCGCTGCTTCACCTCGTCGTCGGTCAGCTCGCGAAGCTGCGCCTCGAGAGGGGCCTTCGCGCCCTTCTTGGCCGGTTTCGCGGTCTCACGGACCGCGACGGCGCGCTTCTTGGCCGGTGCCGGCGCCGGGACCGCCTCCGCCGCCTGCTCGGCGGACGCGGCCTTGGCGGCCCTGGTCGCCTTCGGGCCCTTGGCCGCCTTTGCCCCAGCCGGGGCCGGTGCGGGCGCCCCCTCGACCAGCTTCGGCTTGGCAGGACCTTCCTCGGCTGCTGCCTCCTCGGCCTCGTCAACGGCCCTGGCGGCCGGCTTGCTGGAAGCGGGGACAGACATCGCGGCCAGGTTCGGCACCTCGTCGGGCAGTTCCTCGTCGAGGGAGACGGCCCTACGGCCGGGCCGCCGGCGCTTCGGGCGCTCCATTGCGGGGACCGGCGCCTTGCGCTGCTCCTCGGCGGCGACAGTCTGCCGGACGATGACCTCGCGGGGGCGACGGACCAGAGTCTGGCCGGTGATGATGTTGCGCACCGTCGGGAGGTCGAGGGTGTTTTCCGCACTCGTGACGTCGACGCCGATGGAGCGGAGCTTGAAGATCAGCTCCTCCGCCGTGACGCCCATCTGCTGGGCGACATCGCCCACACGAAACACCTGCGGCATGCTCTACTCCTCGGGGCCCGCGGGGGTTTGCGCCGCGAGCGCCGCATTCGCCGCCGCGATCAGCTTCGCGGCGGAGTGAGGACCGATACCGGGGATCTGCATCAACTTGGCGGGGTCTGCGACAGCGAGCGCGCCGGCGTGCGAGTAGCCGTGCTCGAGCAGACGCTCCCTCATCTTCTCGCCGACGCCAGGCAGTTCGTCGAGTGGCAGGTGGGTGTCGTAGTCGATGGGCGCCGCGGCCGTGGTCTCGGCCTCGGCCGGGACCTCCTCCGTGACGCCTTCGACCTGTCGCAGCATCGCGGCGAGCGCCGCCGCTACCTCGTCCTTCACCGCTTCTTCGCTCTTGATCTCGATCCGGCAGCCGAGCAGGCGCGAGGCCAGGCGGACGTTCTGGCCGCGCTTTCCGATCGTGAGGGAGAGCTGCTCGTTGGACACGATCACATCCAGCACGTTCTCGATCCGCTGGTGCATCAACGGCTGGCCGCTCTCGTCGAAAGCGGGCTGGCCCTCGGTGTCGGTGAGCGGGATCCTGACGTCCTGCTCGCGCAGCGCAACGCGGTTGATCTTTGCCGGCGCCAGCGCGGTCTGCGCGAACGTCACGATGTCCTGGGTGTAGGGGATGATGTCGACCTTCTCGCCTTTGAGCTCGCGCATGATCGCCTGTACGCGCGAACCCTTCATGCCGACGCACGCGCCCACCGGGTCCACGTCGCGCTCCTTGGAGGCCACCGCGACTTTGGCGCGTTCCCCGGGCTCCCGCACGCACCCCTTGACGATGACGGTGCCATCGTAGATCTCCGGCACCTCCATCTCGAGCAGCTTGATGAGAAGCTGGGGTGCCGTGCGCGAGAGCACGACCTGCGGCTTGTTGGCGTCCTTGGTGACGTCCACGATCACGGTGCGGATCCGGTCTCCTTGGCTGTAGCGCTCGTGCCGCACCTGGTGCTGGCGCGTCACGACGCCCTCGGTGCGCCCGAGTTCGACCACGATGTCGCCGCGCTCGAACCGCTTGACGATGCCGTTGACGAGGTCGCCCAGCTTGCCGATGTAATCCTTGTAGATGTTGTCCCGCTCCGCCTCGCGCACGCGCTGGAAGAGCATCTGGCGGGCGGCCTGGGCCGCGATGCGGCCGAGGTGTGTAGTGTCGAGCTCGCCGAGAACGATCTCGGAGCCGATCTCGGCCTTGGGATCGAGCTTGAGCGCCTCTTCGAGCAGGATCTCCGCCGTCGGGTCGGTGACCTCCTCGAGCGTGGCGACCACCTTGCGCACGCGGTAGTAGGTCATCTCGCCCGACTCCGCGTCGATCTGCGTGCGCACGCCGCGCTCGTGGTAGTGCTTTCTCGCCGCCTGCGAGATTGCGTCCTCGAGCGCGGTGACCATGCGCTCCGGCTCGATCTCGCGCTCGTGCGAAACCTGTCGGATCAGGGTGCCGAGTTCCATCTTCATCACCTACGTCCTTCCCCGATGCTGCGGTGTCTCTTTCTCCTCGAGGTTCGGGGCGAGCCTCGTCTCGAGCACGTCGCCCTCCGGCAGCTGCTGCGTCACCCCGGCACGGTCGCGGACGCGCACGAAACCCTCGCTGCGCCCCTGCAGGGTGCCCTCGATGACTCGCGGCGCGGGCCACCCCGGCCGCATCCGCACGCGCACCGTGCGTCCCTCGAATCGAATGAAGTCATTGATGTTGTATAGCTTCCGATCCAGGCCGGGGGACGAAACCTCGAGGGTGAACGCCCCCGGGAACGGGTCGTACGCGTCCAGGAGCACGCTCGCCTGCCGGGAAACCAGCTCGCAGTCTGGGAGGGTCACGCCGCCCGGCTCGCGGTCGAGGACCAGGCGCACCACTCTCTTGCGGGCGGTACCCCCGACCTCGACGGCCACGAGCTCGACCCCCTCGCCCTGAGCGAGGCGACCAAGCCTGGCCAGCAGATCCTCCGGCAAATGCGCCATCGTCGTTTTCGCCCCCGAAAAAAAAGCGGGACCGGGGTCCCACTTTCTTTCGAAAGCAGCATCCGGCTCCTTATACACCTTTTCACCGCCCCGTGCAAGGGCGGAACGCCGTTGTGATTGCCTTCCCGCGGTGTTATCTTGTGTGCCGCGCCGCAGGGGGTTGGCAGGGGGGCTGGCAGGCAAAAAAGAGGGGGACCGGTGATGAGAAAACCCAAGATCACCGTGATCGGGGCCGGAAACGTTGGTGCGACGACGGCCCACAGGCTCGCCGAGGGGCACCTCGGCGACGTAGTCCTCGTGGACGTTTTGGAGGGGGTCCCGCAGGGGAAGGCGCTCGACCTCTACCAGGCTGCGCCGGTGGTCCACCACGACTGCATGCTCGTGGGTGCCAACGACTACGACGCTGCGGCGGGGTCGGACATCATCGTGATGACCGCCGGCCTGGCCCGCAAGCCGGGGATGAGCCGCGATGACCTCCAGGACGCCAACGCCAAGGTCGTCGCCGAGTGCATCCCCCGCGCCGTCCGCAAGTCCCTCGACTCGATCATCATCATGGTGACCAACCCGCTGGACGTGATGTGCGAGGTCGCGCGCCGCGTGTCCGGTTTCCCGCGCGAGCGGGTGATCGGCATGGCGGGCATCCTGGACACCGCCCGCATGCGCGCCTTCATCGCCATGGAGATGGGCGTCTCCACCGAGAGCGTGTTCGCGCTGGTGCTCGGCGGGCACGGCGACAGCATGGTGCCGCTGCCGCGCTACACCACGGTGAGCGGCGTGCCCGTGACGGAGCTGCTGTCCAAGGAGCGCCTTAACGCGATCATTCAGCGCACCGCGCAGGGCGGGGGCGAGATCGTCAAGCTCCTCAAGACCGGGTCCGCCTACTACGCACCGGCGGCCGGCGTGTTCGAGATGGTTGACTCCATCGTCAAAGACCGCAAGAAGATCCTGCCGTGCGCCGTTTACCTGCAGGGTGAGTTCGGTCTCAAGGACGTTTTCGTGGGTGTGCCGTGCAAGCTCGGGGCCAAGGGGATGGAGGGGGTCTTCGAGCCGAAGCTCACCGCCGAGGAG
>JALHTD010000276.1 GCA_022865555.1 Thermoanaerobaculaceae bacterium
CACTAACACCGCCAGCAGGTAAAGCCACAAGAGGCGCAGCGTCCGTCCGATGCTGGCCTCGATTTCGGATGGGATCAACCCACGATCTCCCGCGCCGTCCAGTGCGAGGCGCTGATGCCCAGCACAACCCCCGACAGGACGGGCTTCATACGGCCACGCATGCCAACCTCCTTTGGCTTCGGCGGCTGCGCTTGCCCACCGCCTCCCGCCATGCTTTAATGGACTCGCTTTCTGCGCAGAGCGTACATCCGGCCCGTCCGTGCTTCTGCCGCGAATCTGCCGAGTTGGCCGTGTCCCGTCCCGCCGCCCCCGATCCATTTGCCCGGCGTTCGCTGCGCCAGGCGCTGCGCGACTGGGAGCGTTCGCCGCGCCTGGGCGAGCACCCGCTCGCGCAGCGGCCGTTGGTCGGGGATCACCGGCAAGCCGCCGGCTACCGCTCCACGTCCGTCGGGCGAGGCGTGGCGTTGCGCGACCTCCTGTTGCGGGCGATCGAGAGCCTCGCCGTGCACGAGGGGGCCGCTGACCGGCGGGCGGCGATCCTGCGTGGGCTGTACCTTGAAGGCCGCTCGGCCGCCTACCTGGCGGATACCCTCGGCATCGCCCGCTCGACCTATGACCACGAGCACGCCGCCGCCCTCGACGCCCTGGCCGACCGGCTGCGTGAGTGGGACGAGCACGGCCTGCCGGCCAACGTCGCCGCCCAGATGCCCACACGGCCCGCGGTGCCGGCTCCCTTCCTGGCCCCGCCAATCCCCGAGCAGCCGCTGCTCGGACGCCAGGCGCTCCTCGACACCTGTCGCCAGCACGTGCTCGGCGGCGAGCGGCTCCTGGCCCTGGCCGGCCTGCCGGGGGTCGGCAAGACCGCCCTGGCGATCGTGCTGGCGCATGACCCCGCGGTCCGCCAGGCCTATCCCGACGGCGTTCTCTGGGCCGGCCTCGGCCAATCCCCTGACCTGGCAGCCCGCCTGGGCGCCTGGGCGGTCGGCCTGGGATGGTCTCTTACCGAGCTTGGAGCGTACCCCGCACTCGAAGACCGGGCGCGCCTTCTCCAGGGGGCGATTCGCGCCCGCCGCATGCTGCTCGTCCTCGACGACGCCTGGACACCGGCGGAAGCCAGCGCCCTGCAGCTCGGTGGGGAGGGGTCGGCGCACCTGATCACGACGCGCTCGCCCGCCCTCGCCGGCGAGCTCGCCGGAGAGGCCGCCGTTGTCTTGCCCGAACTGGACGCCGCCGCCGGCCGGGCCGTCCTCGCGCACTTCGTTCCGGGTGTGGTGATGGAGATGCCCGAAGCCGCCGACCGGCTGGTGCAGGCCGTCGGCGGGCTGCCATTGGCGCTCGTTCTCATGGGGCGGCACCTCCGAAAGGAAGGCCGCCTCGGGCGGCCGCGCCGGCTTCAGTCCGCCCTGCAGACGCTGCAAGAACCCTCTGCCCGCATGGGTCTGCTCGAGTCCCGGCCTGCGTTGGAAGCCCAACCATCGCTTCCCATCGACGCGCCGCTCACGCTGCGGACCGTGATCGCCCTGAGCGACTCAACTCTCGACGAGCCGTCACGCCGGATGCTCGCTGCGTTGGCCGTCTTGCCACCGAAGCCCAACACATTCTCCGAAGAGGCAGCGTGCGCGGTCTCGGATGGAAGTCCCGCAAACCTGGATGCCTTGCTCGACGCCGGGCTGGTGGAGCCCTTCGGCGCCGGGCGCCTTGCGCTGCACCCGGTCGTGGCCGACTACGCCGCCAGCCAGGCTGATTCGTCCGCAGCGGGGCAGCGCCTGGTGGCATACCTCGCCTCGCTGCCCGGTCGCTGCGGCGACGATCTCACTGTGCTTGGCCGAGACGAGTCCAACGCCTTCGCCGCCTTGCACATCGCCGAACAGCTCGGCCAGCCGGAAGACCTGGTCCGCCTGGCCCACGCCTGGTTTGACTACTTCGAGGCTGTCGGACGGCTCGAGGCGGCCAGGCCGCATCTGGTCCAGGCGGTCGAGGCTGCGCGCGCGGCAGGCACGCCCGAGTTCGTGTGGCATGCGCTGGAGGATCTGGCCCGTGCTTCGCTGCTGCTGGGTGAGTATGACCAGGCAGTACAACTGGCCTCGGATGGATTGGGCCTGGCACGGCGGGCACGCGACGCACACGAGGCACGGGCCGCGTGCGGCTTTCTCAAGATCCTGGGCCTCGCCTGCCTCTCACGCGGCGAGTTCGAGCGCGCGCGGGCTTTCTGTGAACAAGGGCTTGCTGAGGCGGAGGCGGCCGATCTGGGCGCGGAGCGCGCCGCACTGTTGGCCAACCTGGGGTCGATCCTGGCCAAGCAGGGGCACGTCGACGAGGCCACGGGGCGTACGGGCCAGGCCTTGACCCTGGCGCGTGCCCTCGGGGACCGCCGCCTGGAGGGCTCGCTGCTGGCCAACCTGGGCGGCCTGGCCGCGCAGCGAGGCGACCTGGGGCGGGCCGAGCCGCTCTTCCTCGAGGCGCTCGAGCTGGCGCATGCCCGTGGCGCGCAGGGGACGATGGCCTCGCTACTGACCAACCTCGGCGCCCTGGCACATGATCGCGGCGACGAGGCCGCCGCCGAAGCCCACTTCCGCGAGGCGCTTGCGATTGCCCACGACTTCGGCGACCCGGCGCGGCAGGCGCACTTGCTGGCCAACCTCGGCCGGATAGCGGTCGCCCGCGGCGCCCTTGACGAAGCCGACCGCCTCTACAACGATGGCTTGGCCCTGGCCCGACGCACCGGGCACCGCGAGAACCTGGCCCTGCTACTGATCAACGCCGGCGCCCTGGCACGCCTGCGCGGCTGCGCCGGAGACGCCCGCCTCCTCCTCGAAGAGGCCCTCGCCATCGCCCGCGACCTTGGCCACGCCCGCTTCGTCTCCGCCGCCGAGGTCGAGCTCGCCAAGCTGAGTTCCTCGGAGGACCCTATCCGGTAGCAACATGATGGTGCGCTCTCCGTTCGCGATGCGCTGGCGCAGATGGGGGTATCCTCACCCTCTCCCCGCAGGGGAGAGGGGCGGGGTGAGGGGGAGAGGTCGCCCTTCGCGGACAGAGTCCCGGTGGGTTCACCGCACCCCGTTCGCCCCCTCCGGGGATGCTACGCGCGCCGCGAGCCCCCCGTTCGGGCCGCGAGCCCCGGCCCGAACGGGGCGAGACGGCCGGCCCCGCCGCACCCTTCGGGTGTGCACGCGAGGGCGAGACGGCCTCCCGGTAGGACAGCGGGATGATGTGCGGCCATCCGCAGGATCTGTGTCTCCTGACGGCTCCGCGCCTCTAGCGATCTGCGTTTGCTCTCCTCTCGTGACGACCTAACCTCGGCGGCTCGCCCGAAGTAGACGCCAGCCGGCGTCACATTGTCTAGCGATCGTGGTATCGCTGGTGGTTGTAGTAGTTCACAAAGCGGCTGATCTCCTGCTCAAGGTCCCTCGGATCTTCAACCGCGCGAATGGACTTGGCCACGTTCCTTGAGTTGCGGGTTGCGCTGTAGGTCCCTGTGGGCTACCGAGGGGCCGTCTTCAAGAGCTATCGTTCCCGCTGGGAAAGGGGCGTGCGGCCTGACGGCGCGGTAGAGCTGACCTGGCTGGCGTGCGGAAAGTTGGAGAAGCGTTGCTCGCCAGAATGCGCGAGAATGGGTGAGGTGTTGCCCGAGCCGCCGGGCGGGTGAGGTCGA
>JALHTD010000024.1 GCA_022865555.1 Thermoanaerobaculaceae bacterium
CACGGACCGGGCACCACGGTCGCGGTGGAAACGGTCATCGGCGTGATCGCACAGGCGGGCGAGGCGGCCGACGTGGCCCCGGCGCCGAAGTCGGAGGCCGCCGCACCCGCGCCCACGTCTCCCCCGCCGAAGCCAGCCGCCGCGGCACCCGCACTCCCGCAGGCGCCCACCCGCACGGAGGCGGAGGCCGAGCTGCTGCGCCGGCGCTCTTCGCCGCTCGTGCGCCGCATCGCCGCCGAGCACGGTGTGGACCTGGCGGCGGTGACCGGGACCGGTCTCCACGGCAGGGTGACCAAGGAGGACATCCTGGCGTTCGTCGAGGCAGGCAAGCCTGCGGCGGCGCCGAAGGCGGCACCCACGCGCCCGGTCGCCGTGCCCGCTCCCGCTGGCCGCACGGTGCCGTTCGCCACCGGGGCGACGCTCGGCCCCTCCGGCCCCTTCACCGGAGAGGAGCTGCGCGAGCCGATGTCGGTGATGAGGCAGAAGATCGCCGAGCACATGGTGCTCTCCCGCAGGACCTCCCCGCACGTCCACACGGTCTTCGAGGCGGACATGTCCCGCGTCGTGGCGCTGCGCGAGGGGAACAAGGCAGCCTTCGAGGCGCAGCACGGGATCAAGCTCACCTTCACGCCGTTCTTCGTTGCCTCGGCGATCGAGGCCCTGAAGGTGTTCCCGGTGGTCAACGCATCCCTCGACGGCAACGAGATCGTCTACCACCGTCGCATCAACATCGGCGTCGCGGTGGCGCTGCCGCACGGCCTCATCGTGCCGGTGATCAAGCGCGCAGAGGAGCTCTCCTTCACCGGCCTGCAGCGGGCGGTCACGGACCTCGCCACCCGCGCCCGCAACACGCAGCTCAAACCCGAGGACGTGCAGGGGTCAACGTTCTCGATCACCAACCCGGGCCCCTACGGCGGCCTCTACGGCCTGCCCGTCATCAACCAGCCCAACGTGGCAATCCTCTCGACCGGCGGGATCCAGCGCCGCCCGGTGGTGGTGGCCGACGATCTCGGGCGCGAGGCGATCGCGATCCGCGACATGGTGTACCTGGCGCTCTCCTTCGACCACCGGCTGGTGGACGGCGCGACCGCGGACCAGTTCATGGCGGTGCTCAAGACAACGCTGGAGGCCGGCGAGTTCGAGTTGGTGTGAGATCGGGGCTCGGGTTCAGGGTGCGAGCCTCGGTAAAACGACGACTACAAGACACGACGGGCAGGGAGACACACGGCCGAACGGGCGCCTACTGTAGCGGCACCTCGTACCAGCCGTCCCCGCCGAGGATCAGCCACGCCGTTCCGCTCGCCGTCCCGGTCAGCCAGAACCCCGCGAGGGAGTCCGTGCGGTCGAGCCAGCTCGCCAGAACGGCCCGCATCCCCTGGCGCGCGAACGCCTGTGTGACCTCCGCCGCGTTCCACGTGCCCGAGGCGGGATCGAACACCACCGCCTGCTTCTCGGGCTCCCGGGCGAAGGCAAGCACCCTGCCGCCCCGCAGCAGGCGCGCATCGCTCACCCGCGGTCCGCTTCCCGCGGCCGACTGCCAACGAACCTCTCCCGTCTCGAGGCCGAGGCCGACGAGCGCCCCCTGACCGTCGATCGCCACTGCGGTCCCGGCCGCCGGATCGACGTCCGCGAGCCGCCAGTCGCCGCCGCCCCCCTCCCGCTTCCAGGCCACGCCGCCCGGCGAGCGATGGCGCATCGCGCCGCCGCCCTTGACGGTCAGCAGCATGTCATCGGGAGAGAGCGCCACGACACCGACGAAGACCTCCGAGCCCCTCGCCAGCAGCTTCTCACCCGCGAACCGGTAGGTGGCCGCCACGCCGGCCCCCAGCGGAATGGACTCGGGCAGGCCGAAGAACTCGCGCGCCGGCGGGTCGAGGGGCAGGAAGCCGTAGACCCCCTTGCCATCAAGGGTGAGGTGGCTGGTCTCGCTGGGAAAAAGCTCGGAGAGCCCCTCGTTCGGAAACGCCAGGCGCTCGCGCCCGTCCACCGTGATGACCACGAACACCTGCGGAAGGTTGCTGACCTCGTGGGTCACGTAGAGCAGGTTGCCTCCGCAGAACTCGAGGATGCGGGGGCTCTTCCCCGGCAGCTCGATCGTCGAGACCGACGTCCCGG
>JALHTD010000277.1 GCA_022865555.1 Thermoanaerobaculaceae bacterium
GGCCTGGACGATCCTCCATCGGCAGGCTTCACCGGCACAGCAGGTAATGCGGCCTGAGGGTCTCCTGCCTGTGGCAGACGTTCGCCTGGAGAAGGGGGAACGGCAGGCCTCGATGGCAATGGAGCAGATCGAGGAGGTGGCTCAGCGCAAGCTGGCCGCATATCCGGACCTGGTCGGCAAGCGCTTCGACTTCGGCACGGCGCCGGATGGCGGGCTCGAGATCTGGTTCGACGAGGTCCGCTATGAGGCCGTGGATCAGATCCCGGACGCCCGCGTGCGGGCTGCGGTGGCGGAGGCAGTGAACTCCTTCAACCAATGACTGGCAGGGGGGCTCCCCGCCTCTCGGCCGGGTGCGTTTCGCATAGCCATCCTCGCCAGGGAGGAACCCCCAAATGACTCCGCCCGAGGGCACGCGCCCTCGGGCGCTTGCTGTGGGATGTTCAAGCCGGAGCCGATGTTCGCCCCTCGCGATAGGCGAAGGTGACGTCGGGGCGGGGAGTGAGTCGGGCGGCGGGCTGGCGGCGTGGGCGGGTCGCGTGTCGCAGTCGGTGATGGCGATGGAGGCGTTGCGGTCGGGGGTTCGCGGGTCGCCGTCGGCGACTTGGGAGACTCGCTGCAGGCCAGCAGCGCCAGGAGGAGTGCAGCGAACCCCAGAAGCGGCCGTGCGTCGCGTCTCACCGAGGCCCCCAATCTGAGGCCGGCCATCGGGCCGGCGGGCGGGGAAGTGCGCTTCGTCAATCCAATGGTAGCACCGCCGCCGTCTCTGTGCCATTCATGTCGAGGCGGGCTGGTCGAGATCGCTCCTGGGGCATGCGGGACGCACTGAATGCAGGCCCCGGGTAGATCGCTCAAAGGGTGGGTGTGGCCAGTGTCGCCGCCACGTCCGGCCGCGGCTGCAGGTCCGCGCCGAGACGCAGGCGCACGCCGATGGCAGACAGCGATTCGCCGGTGACGGGGTGGGGGAAGTCGGGCGCCAGCTCGGCCAGCGGGACGGCCAGATGAGCTCTGACCAGGATGTCAGGGTCGGGGAGTACGACCTCAGGCGTCTCGAGGACTTGAGCGCCGAGCAGGCACAGATCGAGGTCGATCACCCGTGGAGCGTACTTGTCCGGGGTCCGGATTCTGCCCAGATCCGCTTCGATCTGGCGCAGGTGCTGGTGGATTTCGGTTGCAGACAGCTCGGTCTCAACCAGCACGGCCGCGTTGAGGAAGGCCGGCGCCGGAGCAGGGCCGATAGCGGGGTTCTGGTAGACCATTGAGACGGCCCGCAGCGCCCCGATCTCAGGCAGGCGCCGGGCGGCGCGCGGCAGGTTGGTCTCCGGCGAGAGGTTCGAACCCAAGGCGATGAAGGCCTGGTCAGGCAAGGTCGGCGGCCGTGCGCTCGATCTCGACGCCAACCGAGCGGGCGAAGCGCAGCGCGCCGGGCTTCTCCACGCGCACGCGGGCGCGCTGCACCCCCGGCGTCTCCAGGCACAGCCGCGCCACGTCGGCGGCCAGCGCCTCAACCGTGAACCGCCCGGCGGACTCGACGTGGGTGATGATCTGCTTGGTCAGCGTCCGATAGTTGACCGTGTCGGCGATGTCATCGCTCCGGCCGGCTGGGCTCAGGTCGGCAAACAGGGTGATGTTGACCAGGATGTCCTGGGGTTTCTCGCGTTCCCAGTCGTTGATGCCGACGATCCCCCGGAGGAGCAGGTCCTTGATCTCGATGCGGTCTTCGGCCATCGATTCCGTCCTCAGGCGAGATGCCGCCCACCGTCCAGGTGCAGGATCTCGCCGGTGATGAAGTTCGGGCCTGTCAGGAGGAAGAGAAGGGCCTGCACGACCTCGTCGATCGTGCCCCAGCGGTCGATCGGCGCACCGGGAGGAGGGTTTTCCCCACTTCCTTGAGCATCCGGGGGAGGGAGAATGGCCCCCAGTGCCAGCCCGTTCACCCGGATCGCCGGGGCCAGCGCGAGCGCCAGGCTGCGGGTCATGGCTGCCAGGGCCGCCTTCGAGATCGTGTACGGGAAGTGATCGGCGCCGGGTCGCAAGGCCCGCCAGTCGAGCAGATTGACGATCACTCCGGGCCGCCCGGCCCGGTGGCGGGCGAAGGCCTGGGAGAGCAGGAACGGCGCCGTCAGGTTGACGTCCAGATGGCGCTGCCAGTCCTCGGGCGTGCAGTCGAGGGCGCCGAGAGGTTCGAAGACCGAGGCGTTGTTGACCAGCCAGTCAATCGGGCCGAGGGCGGCGACGCACCGCTCCATCAACCGCGCCGCCTGATCACAGTTGCCCAGATCGGCCTGTACCGCCTCCGCTCGGACACCGAGCTCCCGGATGGCGTGAACGGTCTCCTTTGCGCCTTCCCGGGAAGCGCTGAAGTGTACGGCGATGTCCACGCCGCGCCTCGCCAGGCCCTCCGCAAAGGCCCGACCGAGGCGCCGCCCGGCACCCGTGATCAAGGCCGTGTGTCCTCGCAGATCAGACGTCGTCGCCATCACGGGTATTGTACTCACAAATGCCCCGCCAAATCCCCGGGCGACGAATCTCGGGGCCTGCGCAACGGAGATGCCTCTTGTGGTAGGATGGGCATCGAGGATCAACTGCCAAGGAGGACGCCATGCACGACATCGAGGCTGCGGCCGAACTCCTGAGCGGGGTAGGGGTCGCCACGCCGGAGATCGAGAAAGCCGTCAAGGAGCTGTTGCAGGACTTCGGTGAGGACGTCAATCGCGAGGGCCTGGAGCAGACGCCGAGGCGCGTCGCCCGGATGTATGACGAACTCCTGGCCGGCTACCGGGTCGACCCGTACGCCGTGATCAACGAGGCGCTCTTCGACGTCGAGTACGATCAGATGGTGATCGTCAAGGACATCGAGTTCTACAGCCTGTGTGAGCACCACATGTTGCCCTTCCTTGGACGTGCCCATGTCGCCTACATGCCCGCCGGCAAGGTGATCGGGCTGTCGAAGATTCCGCGCCTCGTCGAGATCTTCGCGCGCCGGCTCCAGGTGCAGGAGCGAATGACGGTCAGCATCGCCGAGACCCTCGAGGAACTGCTCGAGCCCCGGGGTGTCGCGGTGGTCGCCGAGGCGACCCACCTGTGCATGATGATGCGCGGCGTGCGCCAGCAAAATGCGTCGGCCATCACGAGTTCGATCCGCGGCGAGTTCGAGAGAGACCCCAAGACGCGGGCGGAGTTCATGGAGCTGATTCGCCGCCAGAAGCCGTCGTTCGCCTGAGGCGCGGCCGGAAAGGGGCTGCTAGCCGGCAAGGCCGAAGGCCGCGCAGCGAGCCGAAGGCGAGCGA
>JALHTD010000278.1 GCA_022865555.1 Thermoanaerobaculaceae bacterium
AGGAGCTGCTGATGCACGTCGCGGCGCTGCTGGATGCCCGCCGCGGCGAGGTCTGGTTGATCGGCGGGGGTGTCGCACAGACCGTCGCGAGCCTGTCGGGCGCCGAGCAGACCGGCGTCTGCGACACGGGAGAGTGCGTCGTGGCTGCGCGGGTTGGGGGCGCGGTGCTCACGCGCGAGGAAGCCGTTGCCCTGTCGGAGCAGGGCCTTCTCGAGCCAGGGCGGCTTGCCGTTCCGGTCGTCGGCCGCCGGGGTCGGCTGGCCGTGCTCGCTCTCGCCGAACGGGAGGTGCGCGGGGGCACCGCGCCTTTCGGCCCGACGGACGCGGAGATCCTGTCGCTGTACGCCTCTCAGGCGGCGGTTGCGCTGGAGAACGCCTCGCTGCACCGGGAGGCACTGGAGCAGGAGCGCCTCGACCGTGAGCTGGAGCTCGCCGCAACCATCCAGAGACAGCTCCTGCCGACGAGCATCCCGACACCGCCTGGTTTTGACATCGCGGCCAAGAGCCAGCCCTCGCGGCGAGTGGGCGGCGATGTCTACGACTTCATCGAGACGCCCCAGGGTCTCTTCCTGATGCTCGGCGACGTGGCGGGCAAGGGCGTTCCCGCGGCGCTCATGGCCGCCTCGCTCCAGGCTGCCGTGCGCATCCTGGTCCAACGCTCCCCGGAGCTCTCCGAGCTGACACACCTGCTCCACCAGCACATCCTCGCTTCCACGCCGGAGAGCAAGTTCGCCACGGTATTCCTGGCGTACTTGCGGAACAACGGCGAGCTGGAGTGGGTTTCTGCGGGCCACAACCCGGTGGTGCTGGTGTCCGCGGACGGGGCGTGCGACTACCTGAAGGCCGTGGGCCCGCCTCTGGGCCTGCTGCCCGACGTCGTTTACCCCTCGTCCAAGGTTGTCCTGGACCCGGGTTCGGTGCTGCTGGCCTACACCGACGGCCTGTCGGAGGCTCCCGCCCCGGGCGAGGACGGAGAAGACTTCGGCCTGGAGGGCATTGCGGCCCTCGCGGTCGAGGGACGCGCCCGGCCGATGGAACGTTTGGTCAACGATCTCTTCGCGGCCGTCGCGGCCCACACCGGTGGCGCCCCACCTCACGACGACCGCACCGTGCTGGCGGCCCGCCGCACCCGCGGGTGATCTGGGTCACTGATTGCGCTCGGGCGCGGCCCTAGGTTGGTACTTGCAATCGTCTTCTCCTTCCTCCGGGCGCCCCGGCCACGGGGCGCCTACTATTAGTTGCGGGGGGCTCTGCGGCCCCGCACCGCACGACCCGCCGCAGAAGTGCCCCCCGAGCCCTCCCGCTCGTCCCGCCAGAGACGCTACGCGCTCGTTGATCTCCGGCTGCCGACGCTTGGCAACGCGTGGCGACTGAATTGCTGTCTCAGTCAATGCAATGCCCCCTTGTGACGGTTCGCAACAATGTTGACGCCGGGAACCGCGATCAATAGAGTGTGTGCCAGTAACCCGCAGCAATGGGGGACCAAGGGAAGGAGTGACGCATGAGAAAGGCGAGAGTTGTCCTGCTTGCGGCCCTGGCGGCGTGTCTGCTGCTGGCGCCCGCATCCAGCTTCGGGGCGGGGTTCGCGCTCTTCGAGCACGGGGCCCGAGCCGTCGCGCTTGGGGGTGCGTTCGGAGCGACGGCGGACGACCCCACCGCGCTCTACTTCAACCCCGCCGGGATCGCGTTCCAGAAGGCGGGCTATGCGATGGGGGTGTACTTTATCACCGAGACGAGCACGTTCGACGGCGCCAACCCGTACCCGGGCGAAGGGTACTCCGTGGACATGACGAGCCAGATCTTCTACCCGGTCCACGCCTACTACACTAGTGAGATCACGAGCGATCTCCACTGGGGTATCGGCATCTTCAATCCGTTCGGCCTCGGCACGTGGTGGCCGAGCGATTACGCCGGCAAGTACCTCACCAAGCGGGTAGACCTCAAGGTGTTCGACTTCAACCCCAACCTGTCCTACAAGCTCTCCGACGCTTTCGCCGTCGCCGTCGGCGTGGACTACTTCTACTCCAACCTCAGCCTCACCCGTTCAATCGGCGTGATCAACCCCTACACCCAGCAGGTGGCGGAGGTTGGCCAGGTCCACCTCTACACGCCCTACGAGGGCGGGTGGGGGTGGAACGCGGCGTTCCTGGGGAAACTGGGAAGCGGGGTCTCCCTCGGTGGGTCGTACCGGTCCCACGTGAAGATCAACTACGAGGGGAAGGCGTCGTTCACCCAGTTCGAAACCGGGTATGCCGACTTCGACGCCATCGTGGCGTCTCAGATCCCGTTCGGGCAGGAACCCACGGGCACGACGACCGTCGACTACCCGTGGGAAGGGCGTCTGGCGCTGGCGTGGCACGGTGAGAAGTGGGGCGTCGAGGCCGACTGGGTGAAGATGGGGTGGAGCAGCTTCAAGGAGCTTCCCATCACGTTGCCGGACTACCCCGACCTCTCGTCCGTACGCTACGAGGGGTACCAGGACTGCAGCACCTACCGCCTGGGCGTCGAGTACAAGCACTCGCCGGACATCTGGTGGCAGTTCGGCGCCCTCTACGACGAGACCCCCGTGCCGGTCGAGTCGGTTACCCCGTTGCTTCCGGACGCCGAGCGCAAGGGCATCTCGATCGGCGCGACCGTTGCGCTCTCCGCGAAGACACAGCTGCAGATCGGCTACCTGTACCTGAAGTTCTCGGACAGGTCCACGGAAGGCGTCAACCCCGACGGTTACGAAGGCACCTACAAGACGACGGCGAATCTGATCGGCTTCACGCTGGTTCACAGGTTCTAGGAGGGAATGATGAGAAACGCACGCAAAGTATTGCTCGTGGGCCTCGCGCTCACCCTCGCCGGCTCCAGCGTGTTCGCCCAGGTGGACTTCTCCAAATACGTCGCGCTGGGCGACAGCCTGACGGCCGGCGTCGTCTCGGTTGGCTCGGTCCAGACGTACCAGAAGAACTCCGTGCCGGCGATCATCGCCCGGCAGGCCGGCGTTTCGGGGTTCCAGCAGCCGTTGGTGAGCGAGCCCGGCCTGCCGCCGCTGCTGTATCTCAAGGCGCTCACGGTGACACCGCTCGGCATCAGCCCCGTGATCGAGTTCAAGTCGGGCATGGGCGCGCCGCTGAACGCCACCCTGCCGACGCCCTACAACAACCTGGGCGTTGACGGGTTCGATGTCAAAGATGTGCTCACGCGCACCGGCGACATCACCAAGCTCGCCGCCGATCTCGTCGCGTACGCTCAGGGCAAGTCGGGCAAGAACGTCCCGTTTGCCGACCTCGTGCTGCGCTTCCCGGTGTTCCCGGGCACCTCGACTCCGGCGACGGCCCTCGCCCAGGCGATCGCCCTCCAGCCCACCTTCGTAACCGTTGCCATCGGGAGCAACGACGTCCTGGGTGCTGCGCAGTCGGCGGTCGTGGTGGATGGTGTGACGATGACGACCAAGGCCGACTTCCAGACGCGGTACACTCAACTCCTTGGTGCACTGCGCCAGGCTCGGCCAAACGCTCCCATCCTCGTCGCAACGATCCAGGACGTGCTGGCTTTCCTGACGGCGATCAAGCCGTACATCGTGAACCCGGCGACGGGTGCGCACATCCCGTTGATCGGCGAGGCGGGACCGCTCACCGAGAGCGATTATTTGACGCTGTACGCTTCCTCGCTGCTCGCCAAGGGGATCGGGATCCCGAGGGCGGCGGGTGGCACCGGATTGCCTCTCCCCGAGGGCTCGTTCGACCCGGCGACGATGACGCTGACGGCTGGCGTGATCCTGCGCGCGGGGGAGATGTCCGCCCTCCTTCAGCAGATCGGTCAGTACAACGAGGTCATCAAGGCCGTTGCAGCTTCCGTCGGGGCCAAAGTCGTTGACATCAACGCCGTCTACCGCGACTGGAACGCCAACGGTGTGACCATCGGTGGGGTGAAGGTCACGACCGCCTTCCTCACCGGCGGGATGTTCTCGTACGACGGCGTCCACCCGACGGGCCTGGGCTACGCCCTGATTGCGCGCGAGTGGATCAAGGCGATCAACGCCAACTACGGGGCCTCGCTGCCCGACATCGACCTCCTGCCGTTCTTCACCGGTGAGGGCGCCGCGGCTTCCACAACCGTCCTGGCTGCCAACACGGTGTTCAGTGAGCAAGCGGCGATCGCGATGATCAAGGGGTATGCACCGTACGCGCTCACCGACAAGTTCCAGACCGGCGGCCGCGTGGTGCGCAAGCACCTCGCCGAGCATCCGGCGCGCGGGCCGGTGGAGCCCACGGTTCCGTAGCGCTCTCTCGTTCTTTAGTCTTCCATGGGGCCGCCTTCGGGCGGCCCTCTTGTTTTCGGGCGTGGTAATCTTCGGCACTCGTGTGGGGGTTGGAGAGAGGAGGCCGGCGTGGACTACCCTATCTGGGACCTGGCCTTCGGTGGCGGCGTGCTGATCGGGATCGTGGCCATCACGCACGTCCTGGTTTCGCACTTCGCCATCGGCGGCGGCTTCGCGATCGCGTTCATCGAAACCCTCGCGGTGCGGCGGCGCAACCCTGCGCTGCGCGCCCTCGCCAAGCGCAGCTCGCTGATGCTGATCCTGGTCTCGACGGTGTTCGGGGCGATCTCCGGGGTCGGAATCTGGGTCACGATCGGGCTGGTGCAGCCCGCGGCGACCTCGGCGCTGATCCACAACTTCGTCTGGGGGTGGGCAGCCGAGTGGGGGTTATTCATCCTGGAGGTGGCGATGGCCCTCGCCTACTACGCCACCTGGGGGAAGGTCCGCCCGCGCACCCACCTGCTGATCATCTGGCTCTACTTCTTCGCGGCCTACATGTCGCTGGTCATCATCCAGGGGATCATCTCGTTCATGCTCACGCCCGGACGGTGGCTGGAGACGCACTCCTTCTGGGACGGGATCTTCAACCCCAGCTACCTGCCGGGGCTGTTGCTACGCACGGGCATCTGCCTGTTCCTGGCCGGGGCCTACCTGACGCTGGCCGCGCTGCGGGAGCCCGACCGGGGCGCGCGAGTGGGCATGGTGCGCCTGCTGGCGATCTTCCAGGTCGTGGGCGTGCTGCTCGCCTACGGCGGCTACCGCTGGTGGGAGCACGTGCTGCCGGAGTCCGTGAGGGCGATCTTTCTGGGTGCGAAGGCCCTCCTCCCGGCGCTCGCCTCCACGCGCCACTTCGTCCTCTGGGCGTTGACGGTCTACCTGCTGCTGGCCCTCTTCGCCCTTGCCGCCCCCCGCTTCCACCGCTGGCCGTCTGCGGTGGCCGCACTGCTCGCCGCGTTCGCGTTCTTCGGGGGCTACGAGCGACTCCGGGAGGGTTCCCGCAAGCCCTTCGTGATCCGGGACTTCATGTTTTCGAACGGGGTGCTGGTGAGCGAGATCCCGGACCTGAACCAGCGCGGGATACTGAGCAAGGCCGTCTGGGCGGCGCAAACCAGCGGGGGAGAGCAGGCGAAGGGACGGGCGGTCTTCCGCGCCCAGTGCGCCTCGTGCCACACGCTGGACGGCTACCTCTCGATCCGCAAGCTGGTGGCGCCCGTGGATGCCGACATGCTCAACGGCATCCTCTCCACCATGCGGGAGGAGGGGAACGAGTACACCTCGGGGCAGTACACCCACGAGGGGCACGTCGCCACCGAAAAGCTCGACTACCCCTTGATGCCGCCCCTGGTCGGCACGGAGGCGGAGGTCGATGCCCTGGCCAGCTACCTCTTGGGCCTGAAGCCCTCGAACGTCGCGGAGGCGAGCCATGGAAAGTAACCTGATCCCTGCCCTGGACCCCGCCCCGCTCCCGGGGCCCCCCTGGCTCTTCCACGTGCTCTGGGTCGTGACGTTCCTGATCCACCTGCTGTTCGTCAACACGGTGCTCGGCGGCTCGCTGCTGGCGGCGCTCGCGGGCCTCGCCGGCGCTGGCAAGCGCGAGATCCAGAGCCTGTTCGTGGAGGTCAACGCCTGGGCGATCTCGTTCGCGATCACCTTCGGCATCGCCCCGCTGCTGTTCATGCAGGTGCTGCTGGGGCGCTTCTTCTACACCGCGACGATCCTCGTCGCCTGGGCCTGGCTCGGAATGCTGGGCCTGCTGATGGTCGGCTACTACCTCAACTACGTGGCCAAGTTCCGGCTGCGGGCGGGCAAGGGAACAGGAGCGGTGCTGATAATCGAGGCGGCCTGCTTCCTGGTGATCGCGGCCATCCAGGTCGCGATCAACCTGCTCCATATGCAGCCGGGGCAGTGGGTGAGGGTGGCCGAACAGGCCTGGGCCGCGCTCGCCGACCCGACGTTCGGGCCGCGCTACGTGCACTTCGTGCTGGCGGCGGTGGCGATGTCCGGAGCTCTGCTGGCGTGGGTGGCGGTGCACAGATCAGCGAAGGGCGGCGACGCTCAGATCCTCTCGGGGATGGCCCGCTTCGGGGTGCGCGCAGCGCTCGTGGCCACCCTGCTGCAGCTGGTGGATGGCTTCTGGCTGCTGCTCACGCTGCCAGAGGACGTCCTGAAGGCGTTCATGCGCGGGGGTCCGGCCACGATGGTGCCGCTGA
>JALHTD010000025.1 GCA_022865555.1 Thermoanaerobaculaceae bacterium
CGTGCGCGCGTATGCGACGAATGCTAACGGCACGGCGTACGGTCAGGACGTCAGCTTCCTCACCGAGCCGCCGATCCCGGTGTTCGGGGCCGCTGGTCTCGTGCTGATGATCGCCGCGCTCGCCGTCGCGGCGGTCTGGTTCCTCCGCGCTCGCTAGAAAGGGGAAAAGGGGAAAGGGGAAAGGGGGTCAGGCTTGCATAGTTGCATTATCCGACGCACAGCGAGCGCACCCAATTCGCGGGCTGCGTCGTCGTCATCTCCGACGACCGCTGGTTCCTCGAACGCATCGTCTCGCAAATCCTCCCTGAGGTGGTAACCGGCACCTGAGATAGGGGAAGATGATGGGGTGCTGTCTGGTCCCCGATCTATGCGGGGGTCGGCGCCCCGGCGCAATCCCGCAGGAGGTAGTCGAGGACGTCCTTGGCGGAGTAGCTCTCGCCATTCCCGCACAGGAACGCCTTGAGCTCCCTGAAACAGTCACCGACGGTCAGCAGCGGCTGCTCCACGTACCCTCCGCGCCGCTCCCGGGCAAAACCAAGGTTCGCCAAGAGCCCGCTGCAGAGGCACTTGCGCCCCTCCAACTCGTCCGGGGCACCGCCCTTGGCCAGCCAGCTTGAGGCCGGCTCCGCCGGGCAGCGATAGCCGACCTCGCCGTCCTCCCGCTTGTAGATGTGGCGCAGGAACCCGAAATCGCAGACGCGCGGGCGCCTGAGGTACTCCGCCATCTCCGAGAGGGTCCCCTCGAGGCTGAGGACCTTGAACGGGAATCCGGTCGGCGACGCGAAGGCGTCCGTGATCACCTTGCCGAGTCCCTGCGAAGCCACCCTGAGCGCTTTCTCCTTGATCGAGCGCAGCAGGCCGGACTCCCGGCAGAAGGCGAACAGCGTCCCCACCTGCACACCCGCCGCGCCGAGGGCGAGAGCCTCCTTGATCTTTCCCGACTCGCCGTACCCGCCCGCGAGGTAGAAGGGGAGCCCGAGCTCGCGGATCCTCGCCACGTCCACGGCGTCCCTGGGCCCGTAGACCGGCTGGCGGTCGGCATCGAGGCTCGGATCACCGCGGGGCGGCGCATTGTGTCCGCCCGCCGTCGGTCCCTCGATCACGAAGCCATCGACCCGGCCCGAGGCCTTTCTGGCCATGGTCAGGGCGAGGACGTTGGAGGACACGATCGGATAGAAGATCGGCCGCCGCAGCTCCCGCGGCGCACCGGACAGCACACTACGCGGCGAAAGGTGGGCGCGGAAGTCGTCCTGGGCCGTCGCACCCTCGACCTGCAACGCCATCGAGACGTCGTTGTGCTCTGCCAACCCGTCGAGAATGGCCGGAATCTCGCGAGGTATCCCGGCGCCCATGATGACGACGTCCACACCGGCCAGCATCGCACCGTAGAGGCTGGCCAGGACCGGAAGCTGGATCTTGGTCAGGAGGTTGATGCCGACGGGGCTGTCGTGCCCCTCCTTGGCGAGGAACACCTCGACGAAGTTGGCCGCGACGGTGTCCTGGATGAGCTCGTCGGGATCGCGCAGCAGGTGCTGCCTTGGCATCCTGGCGGAGCCCCGGTCGGCGGGGTTCTCGACGAAGTAGGCCGCAACGATACGCGCCGCGACCTCCTGGTCGGGGAACGCGGCCAGCGCGCGGCGGGTGTGTCCGCCCTCGTCGCCGAAGCGCAGACGACCCGCCATGACCGCTTCGGCGCCGGTGCCGGAAACGACGCCGAGCTGGCCCTCCAGCGAGACGGCCCGTGCCAGCACCCAGTTGGATACGCCGGCGCCCATCCCACCCTGGATGATCATCGGCAGAGCTACGGCACACCTCCCGCAGGAACCGCCGGGCCATGCCCCCCCGTCTGGGCATTCCGGCCGGCCATTCGGCGTCTCCGCCCGGAAGCGAGCTGCCGCATGGATGGGTGCCTGGTAAGCATTTCCTGCACGAACGCCCTGCTCGTCGACGAGCCCCCCCAACGACCTCAGTCTACTACTTCCCTGGACAGGGCCGCCAGGCACTGTACGGTGAGGCGCGAGAGCAGTGGGAGGATCGCTACGAGGGGCGCTACGGCTTCTGGCGGGGTGTCACCGACAAGGCGGTTGCCGCGTACCTCGACTGCGGCATCCTGGACAACGGCTTCGCCCGTGTGCGGAATGAATGGGTACCAGATATCACCATCTCACCTTGTTGTCGTAGAATGACTCAGCTCTGCGTGAGCGGGGGAGGTGGGTGATGCCTCGTCGGCCGAGGGTATTCGTTTCGGGGGCGGTCTATCACGTCTACTGCCGGGTCGCACGGGGTGAGCCGGTGTTCTCCGATTCGCGCGAGGCTGCCGCGCTGGTCGGGGTCATCCGGGGCGTGGCTCGGGAGCACGGCCTGTCGGCGCTGGCGTGGTGCGTCATGAGCACGCACTACCACCTGGCGGTGCGGGTGGGGCGGATCCCCTTGTGGCGCTCGATGCGGTTGATCCAGGGGCGCTTTGCCCGCAGCCACAACCGGCGCCACCGCCTGCTGGGGCCGTTCTGGCAGGAGCGGTACAAGGCGATCGAGGTGCCGGATCAGAGGTACCTGCAGCAACTCATTGCGTACATCCATCTCAACCCGGTGACGGCTAAGAAGGTAGTGAGCGACCCGGCGCGCTACCGGTGGAGCGGGCATCGCGAGCTGCTGGGCCGGGTGGCCGAGCCGCTGGTGGACGTCAATGAGGCGCTGGTCCTGTTCGGCGGCAAGCGTTCGGCCGCTCGCCGGGCGTACGTGCGGATGCTGCGGGGGGAGCGGCGGGCCGAGTGGATCGGGGAGTGTCCGGGGCGGCTTCCCTGGTGGCGGCGGGGCGAGGAGGCGGGGGAGGCGATCACGCTCGTGGTGGGGAGACCACGGCTCGACGCCCTGGGTGCCAGCACACTGCCGCAGCGGGCGCGCTGGGGTGTGGACGAGTACCTTGCCCGGGCGTGCAAGGTCCACGGGCTGGAGCTGAGCGAGCTCTCGGGCCGGCGCAAGGATGAAACCACGGCGCGGTTGCGGGAGCTCCTCACCCTGATCGGGGTCGAGGTGTATGGTCTGAGGGTGAAGGACCTGGCGGAGGGCATGCGGATCAACCCCGGCAGTGCGAGCCGCGTGCTGGCGCGGGCCAGCCAACGCGAGCGGGAGGACCGCACCTTCCGCGAGCAGCGGCTCGCCCTCGAGGGGCGTCTCGCGAAGCTGGAAGCGAGTGGCCCAAGATCAAGAAGGTGAAATGGTGATACCTGGTACCTATTGAGTTCGAGGAGGCGGCGCAGCTCCGCGACCGGATCAAAGAGCTAAAGAGCTGCGCGCCCAGCAGATCTACAAGACGTGAGCCGGATCACTCTCCAGGTGCCCTGACGCCTTGACAGCGCATTGAGCTCTGCTATCGTCACCCAGTTGCGGTAAAAAAGAGCCAAGAGATTTCTATCCGCGATTTGTCGGGGCTGCAAGCACCTTGTGGGGATTCATCGATTGGGCGCATCCAGACGCCTGATTGTCCCCACTCTTGGTCACCTTGGGGGGAGGTGATGAGCGCAGAGATTCCAACTTCACGCACATTCGAAGAACGTAGAATTGCCGAAGCCTCCAGAATCAAGATCAGTTGACGAAGGGAGAAAATGATGCAGCGTACGATCTCGGCAGTGTGGCTCATAGTTCTGCTTGCGGCAGGTTTGTTGGTCGCGAGCGCTCCAGTCACGGCGGCAAACCTCGCACAGGGCGGGTCCCACGACCCGGACGCCGCAACAGCGGCTTCCAAGGCAAACAACGGCATCTATCTTGTCCGCATGCTCGAAGACCCGGTGGTCGCCTACAAGGGCGGCATCGCCGGTTTGAAAGCAACCAAGCCCGGCAAAGGGCAGAAGATAGACCCCAACAGCCCCAATGTCGTCCTGTACGTGAGCTACCTCGACTCGCGCCATACTGCAGCTCTGGACCGCGTGGGTGGAGCTCGCAAGGTTTACGACTATCGCTACACCTTCAACGGCTTTGCGGCGCAACTGACCGCTGACCAGGCCGAGAAGATGGCATCCGTGCCCGGTGTGTTCTCGGTTTCCCCCGATGAGCTCAACTATGCCGACACGTCGTCCACGCCAACGTTCCTGGGCCTGGATGCGCCCGGCGGCCTGTGGGATCAGCTCGGAGGCTTCGGGAGCGCCGGTGACGGCATCATCATTGGTGTCGTCGACTCGGGCATCTGGCCGGAGAGCCTCAGCTTCACCGACCGGATCGGGATGAACGGCAACGCAACAAAGGACGGCAAACTGGACTACCAGCAGATCCCCGGCTGGCACGGCAAGTGCACGCC
>JALHTD010000279.1 GCA_022865555.1 Thermoanaerobaculaceae bacterium
AGTTGAGCGTCTCTGCCCTGCAGGATGGACCATCTCGGTTCCCTCTCCCAGGGGGAGAGGGAGCCAATGTCCCCTCCCCTGCCCTCTCCCGCACGCGGGAGAGGGAGCCAATGTCCCCTCCCCCGCCCTCTCCCACAGGGGGAGAGGGACAAGGTCCTCACACCTACCCTTTCCCGCAAGCGCGAGTGGGAGTTGAGCGTCTCCGCCCCGCACGGCTGGCCATCTCGGTTCCCTCTCCCAGCGGGTGAGGGTCAGGGTGAGGGGACGGCCAAAGCCGCCGGCATCGCGTGCAGCAATTGGACTGGCTCAGACCCCACAGGATTGGCTCTAGCCACCAGACCATTTGTCCGCTAAGAATGGCCCATGCCCGCCACGGCCCACGACCGCACCCACCTCACTCGCGGGTACGCGATCGCCCTCGCCGCTGCGGCCGTCCTGTCCACAACGGCCATCTTCATCCGCCACCTGACCCTGACGTACCAGATCCCGGCGCTGGTGCTGGCGTTCTGGCGGGACGTCTTCGTTTGCGTGACGTTGCTTCCGGCGCTCGCTCTGTTGCGCCGCCGCCTGCTCCGCGTGGAGCGCAGGCACCTTGCCTACCTCGTCTGGTACGGCCTCGTGCTGGCGGCTTTCAACGCCACATGGACGCTCTCGGTGGCGCTCAACGGGGCGGCAGTCGCAACCGTGCTGGTCTACAGCTCGGCGGCCTTCACCGCCTTGCTGGGCTGGTGGATACTCCGGGAACACCTGGGCTGGGGCAAGCTGCTGGCGGTCGCGGTCAGCCTGGGTGGCTGCATCCTGGTCTCGGGTGCGCTCGACGCGGCGGCATGGCGCGCCAACGTGGTGGGCATCCTGACGGGGATACTGTCCGGGCTGTGCTACGCGGTCTACAGCCTGATGGGTCGCTCGGCGTCGCAGCGCGGCCTCAACCCCTGGACGACCGTGCTCTACACGTTCGCCTTCGCGACGGTCTTCCTGCTCGGCATCAACCTGCTGCCGGGTGGCATGCTGCCCGGGGCGGCCGCGCGCCCGGCCGACTTTTTGTGGCTGGGGAGCGCCCTGGCCGGCTGGGGTGTCCTGTTCGTGCTGGCGGCGGGACCCACGGTGGCGGGGTTCGGGCTGTACAACGTCAGCCTGACCTACCTGCCCTCGAGCGTCGCGAACCTGGTCGTCTCCCTCGAACCGGCGCTCACGGCCGTGACTGCCTACCTCCTGTTCGGCGAGCGGCTGACCGCCGTGCAATTCGCGGGCAGCGCGATGATCCTGGCCGGCGTGGTATTCCTGCGGGCGTACGAAGGGTGGGTGGAGAGCCGGACCCGACCCTCCCCGGAAACAAGAGCCGAAGCCGCTGCCGCGGACTGAAAGCCGAGCATCTCGGTACAATCTGGGGGTGCACGGGTCTCCCGGGCTGCGCACGACGTTCCTGGCGATCGCGACGGCGATCTTCGCCGCGCTCTTGCCTGCCCTACCGGCGATCGCGCAGGCCTCCGAGATCGAGCCGCTACTCCTGCTCCTGCGCCAGGTCGGCACCGAAGCGGGTGCCAGCGCGACCAGCCTTCAGGTCTACCGCGTCCCGCTCGCGGCAACGCTGCTCGCCGTGGGCGACCGCCCCTGGGGGCTCGATCTCACGTTCCCGGTTTCACTCGGCTTCTACAACCTCGACACCGCCTCCAGCGTGGGGGACGTGCTGGCGCGAGTCTCGACGGTGTCGGTCGCTCCCGGCGTGGAGTTCCTCGTGCCGGTCAGCCGACGCTGGACGATCAAGCCATACGGCGAGGTGAGCCTCGGGATGACCACCGCAGGCGAAACCACCGAGGTTCAGTACGCCGCAGGCGTCAAGGCCCGAGGCGACTACGCGTCCGGTCCCTACCACCTCGCCGCGGGGCTCGGCGCCCACTACGCCAGCGCACGGGCGTCCCATGTCGACATCGGGGACTACACGACCCTCGAGGCGGGCCTGGACATACAGCGGCGGCTCGGCTTTGCCTTTGGCGGCGGCGAGGCAAGCGCCGGCATCTACGGCATCGGCCGCTGGTTCCCCGACCTGCGCATCCAGGGCGCGGGCGACCGCGTTTTCGACGTGACGCGTGTCCTCGAGGTTGGTGTGAGCTTCTCCACCGCGCCGGAGCTGACATTGCTGAAGCTGAAGCTGCCGTGGGTCGCGCTCGGCTACCGATTCGGCGACATGTTCAGGGGTATCCGGCTCAGCTTCTCCTTCCCGTTCTAGGCCCGACGTCGGCACGGCGATCTTGTCGCGCTAAGCGAGGACGCTACGCGGACGATGTCGTGGCCAACGTCCGGCGATCCGTGTAGTGTTGCGTCTCGAGGAGGGACTATGCGCCACCGATCCCGGATCTGCATTGCGCTTGCAGCACTCGTGCTCGTGACGGGTTGGGTGGCGGCGCAGGAGCTGGCGCCCATCCAGCTGCCGGCGCCGCAGACGGAGGGCGGCAAACCGCTCATGCAGGCCCTCAAGCTGCGGGCGACGAGCCGCGCCTTCGCCCCCGACCCGCTACTCCCACAGACCCTGTCCAACCTGCTCTGGGCGGCGTGGGGCATCAACCGACCGGACTCGGGCAAGCGCACGGCGCCGTCCGCCCGCAACTGGCAGGAGTCCGACGTCTACGTGGTCATGGCGACCGGCGCCTACCTCTACGACGCTGCCGCCAACATGCTGAAGCCGGTTGCCTCCGGAGACCTGCGCGCCCTCACCGGCACGCAGGATTTCGTCAAGGACGCCCCGGTGACGCTCGTCTTCGTGGCGGACACCGCCCGCATGAAGGGCAGCCAGGGGGACATGCACCAGGCGTACGCGTGGGGCGACGCGGCGTTCATCAGCCAGAACGTCTACCTCTTCTGCGCCTCGGAAGGCCTCGCCACCGGCGTGCGCGCGATGGTGGACCGTCCGCCGCTCGCCAAGGCCCTTAAGCTCGCGCCCAGCCAGATCATCGCCTTCGCCCAGTGCGTGGGCTACCCGAAGAAATAGGGCCGCCAAGCACGCCCGGTCCTGCACGTGGTGAGATGACGACACCCAGCACGGATCCGAGCCTCGGCACGACACGCCGGCAGAGGAGCAAGGAAGATTGATGGAGGAAAGGATCCTGCTCTGGATCCACAGCTTCGCTGGTCCGGTCCTCGACCAGGCTTTTCTGTTCTCGAACCTCTTCGGACTGCTGCCGATCTGCGCGCTCCTGGCGACCGCCATGGCGCTGTATCACCTGCTCCGAAAGGAGCGCAGGGAAGCCCTGGTCTGGGTGGTCGTCGGTCTGGTCACGTTCGCCCTACCCGAGCTCATCAAGTACGCCACCGCCCGACCCAGGCCCGCGCTGTGGGAGACGCTCATTCACCCTTCGGGGCTCTCGTTCCCGAGCGGGCACGCGGTGGCTTCGGTCGCGTTCTATCCCCTGCTGGGCTGGGAGCTTATGCGGCGGCGTGGGGCCGCGGCCGGCGTGGGCTACGGCATCGGCGCGGTCTTCGCGCTCTTCGTGGGGTTCGGCCGCCTCTACCTCGGGGTGCACTGGCCGTCGGACGTCCTCGCCGGCTGGCTGCTCGGATTCGCCGAGAGCGCCCTCGCGATCGCCTGGCTTAGGAGACACGCCCAAGCAAATTCTTGACTTTCAAGAACTTGGTGTATACTGACGACCTCTGCCGGGCATCGCGCCATCGGGCGCATCGCCG
>JALHTD010000280.1 GCA_022865555.1 Thermoanaerobaculaceae bacterium
CGACCACGAACGTCATCAGCTCCTGCTGCCGCTCCCCGTCGGTCTCGCGCTCGGCCAACTCGAAGGCGGACATGAGACGGCGGCGGATTTCGAAGGCGTCGTCCAGGGTCTTTAACCCCGGCGCAAGTCTTTCCCACTCGTCGTGCCCGAAGTAGGCATGCCTGACGCCCGCCGCGAGGATCAGGTGGTCGTAGGAAAGCTCGTCGTCGCGGAGCAGGACCTTGCGGGCGGCGAGGTCCACGGCGACGACCTCGGCCATCCAAACCCGCGTGTTCCTCTGGCGGGCGAGCACGGCGCGGATCGGATAGGCGATGTCGCCCGGGGAAAGCGCGGCGGTCGCCACCTGGTAGAGGAGCGGCTGGAAGACGTGGTGGTTTCGACGGTCAACTACGGTGATCTGAAGGGGCGCACTCTTCAGGGCACGTGCGGCGTACAGGCCGGCAAAGCCCCCGCCGACGATTACGAGGTGTGGTTTGCCTTGCTCCCTCCATGGGTCGGGCCGGGCACCGACTCGCCCAGCGCCCGAGTGCGGCGCTGGACACCCTGGCTCGCGTTCAGCCTGCGTCGCGATCTCCATGTGTCAGCAATTTACCACCGTTCCCACCGGAGACAACGGCGCAGGGACTCGTCCCCCTTGAGGGGTCGGGTCGTCAACCCTAGGAGCGCGGGGGTTATCGGGCCTCGAGTTGGATCTCGTCGATGATCCCGACCACCACGGAACGCACCGGAGCATCGGTGGAGTCGAACACCTGGCGCGCCCCGTTGCCCTCGTCCAGCACCAGGACCTGCTCGCCGACGCCGGCGCCCACGACGTCCACTGCGATCACGTAATCGCCGGTCGGCTTCCCGGCCGGGTCGGTCTTCTCCACCACCAGGAGCTTCTTGGAGTCGTAGAACGGGTGGTTGATCGTGGAGTGGATCTCGCCGGTCACGCGCCCGATGATCATGCCTCGGCCCCGCGCCCCGGCAGGTGCAGGTCGTCCACGATGCCGACGATTGCGTGGTCCACCGGCACGAACCAGGGATCGAGGGCGAGCGCTGCCTCGCGTCCGCCCTCGTAGTAAACGAGCTCGCCGGGTCCGGCCATTCTCGTGGCATCCGCCGCGACGATGGTGCGCCCTTTGGGTTTGCCGGTCTTGTCGAGCGGCTGCAGGCAGAGCATCGGTGTCCCCTCGAGCCCCTCGACGACCACGCAGGGGACCACCACGCCGATGACCCTGCCGAGGAGCATCAGCCTTCCTCCTCCGTCTCCCCATCGAGCTCGAGCAGCGGCGAAGACCCGAAGTACGTCGAGGCGTCGACCTGTTTGCTGAGTGCCTCGTGGGGCGCCGAGATGATCTTGAAGCCGACCTCGACGCCGGCGCGCTCGAGGAAACCCACCGCGATGTCCACGGCCGCCTCGATGTCGTGCAGCTCACCGTGGTAGATCGAGACGCCCTTGCCCGAAAGCCCGGTGTCGGCGAGGCGGATCTCGATCAGGTCAACCGGCGTGCCCTTGAGGGCGAGCTCCGCCGCCCGCACGTTGGAGGAGACCGTGGCGGTCTCGATGATGGCGAGGGAGCCTGAGCCGATGGCCCTGCGCTGGCCGAGGATCGCGTCGTAGACCTGGGGGTGGACGTCGGCCAGGAGAACGTGGTCGAGCACGTTCGCTCCCCCCCAGAACAGTCCCTCGTTGACCGCCTCCTCCACGGACGCCGTGGTGCCCCCGATCAGCGTCAGGTAGCGGCCTCGGCTGATCGTCCCGCACTTCAGGAAGGCGATCGGCGACTTTTTGAGCATCGCGTCGGTGGCGACGATCCCGACCGCGATGTCCTTGAACTCGACTACGGCGATGGCAGGGTGTTTTTTCATCACGTGATCCTGAAGTGGTCCACGAGCACACAGCGTCGGAAACGGGAGAACGACCTGGGCCCGGTCATGCCCTCGCCGGTGGGGCTCGCGATGGTGAACGAGCAGTACCCTTCACCGTCGAGGCCGAGGCCGGCCTGAGAGCGGCCGTTCTTGACGAAAATGCTGCAGTCGCACTCCTTGGCCATCCGTGAGAGGTTGTCGAGGTTCTTGGAGTGCATGATGGCGGTGTGCCGGTTCCCGCCCTCCACCTTGACCGCGAGGTCGATGGCGGCATCCGCGTTGGGCACGCGGCAGACCGGCAAGATGGGCAACATCTGCTCCGTCCACAGCAGCGGGTGGTCCTCGCCTACCTC
>JALHTD010000281.1 GCA_022865555.1 Thermoanaerobaculaceae bacterium
CGAGGTGCTGGCGGCGGTGCTTTCGGAGCTGCTGCGGGCGCCAGGCGTTGGCCCGGGGGATCGGCACGCCACAGGAGCGGTGACGGAGGGGCTGCCATGACGGCCGTCCTCCTCACGATGATCGTCCTGCCCGCCCTCGGTGCGGTTTTGGCGGCCGTGCTGGGCAAGGGGCGCGCCCGGGTGGCCGCGGTGGCGGTAGCCATGGTCGTGGCGGTGCTCGCGGTCTGGAGCGTGGCAGCAGTTTTCGGGACCTCCTACCGCGACGCGGTGGGGACGCTGCCGTGGCTGGCCGGGGCCGTGGATGGCCCCGTGTTCGGGGTCCTCCTCGACCCGCTTGGGTCGGTGCTGCTTTTGGTGGCGACCCTGATCGGGCTCCTCACCGTGCTCTACTCCGCCGCCTACATGGGCGAGCGCAACCGCGACCACGCGGTCGGGCCCTCGGAGCAGGGGCCGTACTACTTCCGCCTCCTCATGTTCCTGGCGAGCATGGTGGGCGTTGCGCTGGCGCCCAATTTTCTCCAGCTCTTCCTGTTCTGGGAGCTGACCACGGTGTGCTCGTGGTCGCTCATCGCGTTCTACGGCAACGAGAAGAGCCTCAAGGCGGGGTTCAAGGCGCTGCTGATCACCCACGTCGGGGGGCTCTTCTTCCTCCTGGCGGTGCTGATCCTGTTCGTGCAGACGCGCTCCTTCGAGTTCGACGCCCTCGCGCAGCTGCCCGAGTCGCTCAGGCGCTGGGTTTTCCTGTTCCTGATGATCGCGGCGTGGGCGAAGGCGGCGCAGGTCCCCTTCCACACCTGGCTCCCGGACGCCATGGAGGCCCCCACGCCGATCAGCGCGTACCTGCACGCCGCCGCGATGGTGAAGGCGGGCGTCTTCCTGATGGCGAGGGCGGTCAGTTCGGGGTGGGCGATGCCGCCCGGGCTCGGAATGCTCCTGGGAGCGATGGCGCTCGTGACCATGTTCCTGGCGCTGTCGTACTACTTCGTCCAGGACGACCTCAAGCGCCTGCTCGCCTACTCCACCATCGCCCACCTCAGCTACGTGCTGCTCGGCGTGGCGATGGGAGCCCTCGGCTCGACCACCGGCTTCCGCGCCGGTGTGCTGCACATCGCCTGCCACGGCTTCTCCAAGGCCACGCTGTTCCTGTGCGCTGGGGCGATCGCCTACGCCACCGGCACGAGGAGCATCTCCGCCCTCGGAGGGCTGGCGCGCAGCATGCCGCTCACCGCGGTGGCGTTCTTCGTGGGGCTCCTCGCGGTCACCGGGGTCCCGCCGTTCGCGTGCTTCTGGAGCAAGTTCATGCTCCTGGCGGGGGCCATGAAGCTCGGCGGCATCATCGGGCCCGTGCTGGTGGGGCTGGTGCTGGTGGAGAGCCTGATCTCGTTCGGCTGGATGCTTCGAGTGGGCCAGAAGGTCTTCCTGGGGCCGGTAACGCCGGCGGCCGCCGTCAACAGCGACCCGCCGTGGCCGATGAGCGTGGCGCTGGTGGCCTTGATGATCGGGTGCCTCGTGATCCCGGCGGTGGCGATGCCGCTGGTGCAGCTGATCGGAAGGTGACGACGTGAGCACCGCATCTCTGCTCGGGTTGAGTGCCGCGCTGCTGCTGGCGGGAGCGCTGGTGAGCCTCGCGCTGGCCAGGAGGGCCAAGACCAGCGGATGGGCCAGCGTCGCGTTCGTTGGAGCGGCCGGCGTCGCGCTGTGGGCCGTGGTGGTGCGGACGTTCTCGGCGGGACCCGACCCGGAGGTGACGCTGCTGTCGTTGCCCGCCATCGGCGCCGGCTTTGTCGTGAGCGTGGACTGCCTGAGCGCAATCTTCCTCGCGATCACGGGGACGATCGGCTTCCTCACCACGCTGTACTCGGTCGAGTACATGACGAGCTACCGCACCGACAGCGTGGCCAAGTATTACCCGATGCTGCAGCTTCTGTTTGCCGGGATCGTGGGCGTGGTGGCGACGACCGACTTCGTCTTCTTCCTGGTGTTCTGGGAGATCATGACGTTCGCGTCGTTCTTCCTGATGACCTTCGAGCGCGAAAACCGCGCGAGCCAGAAGGCCGGCCTCAAGTACTTCGTGGTCAACCAGGCTGCGACGTTCGGGATGATCGCGGCGGCGCTCGTCCTGTGGACCAGGTCGGGCTCGTTCCGCTTCTCTGCGATGCGTGATGCCCTTGGCGGGCTGCTCGCGACCCAGCCGGCCCTCGCCCACCTCGTGCTCTTCCTCTTCTTCATGGGGTTCGCAACCAAGGCCGGGATCCTGCCCATGGGCGACTGGCTCCCCGACGCCTACCCCGCGGCGCCCAGCGGCGCCACCGCGGCGTTCAGCGGCACGATGACCAAGCTGGGGATCTACGGAATCCTGCGCGTGTTCCTGTACTTTCTGCCGCTCTCACCGGCGACGCGGAGCTGGGGGGTGGTGATCGCGCTGGCGGGGGCGGCCAGCCTGTTCGTCGGGACGCTGACCGCCCTCAAGCAGGACGACGTCAAGCGGCTGATGTCGTTCCACGTGATCGGCCAGATGGGCTACATGTTCCTCGGGATCGGCTTCGGCCTCTTCTTCCTTGCCTCGGATCCGGCGCTCGCCGCGCTCGGCTTGCTGGCGGGCACCTTCCACATGCTGAACAACTGCCTCTACAAATCGTGCCTGTTCCTAGGGGCCGGGGCGGTGGCGTTCCGGACCGGCACCCGGAGTCTCTCGGCGCTTGGGGGGTTACGGGCGTTCATGCCCGCCACCGCGATGTACGCGCTGATCGCCGCCCTCGCCATCGCCGGCGTGCCGCCGCTCAACGGGTTCGCCAGCAAGTGGCTGATGTACGCGACCGCGATCCTCGGCGGAAAGGCGTTCCCCCTCTTCGCCGTCCTCGGCATCGTCGCGATGTTCATCTCGCTGGTCACGCTCGCCTCCTTCCTCAAGTACCTGGGGAGCGCGTTCCTGGGGCCGCCTTCACCGCTCACGGGAGTCCGCGAGGTGCCTGCGAGCATGCTGGCCCCCCAGGCGTTCCTGGCGCTGGCCTGCGTCGCGTTTGGCCTCGTCCCCGCGTGGCCGCTCGGCTTCGTCCACCGGGCGCTGACTGGGCTGGCGTCCGGCGCATCGCTGCCGAGCCTGGAGTCCCTGCTCGGCGGCGGGGCCGGGCTGCGGGTCGTCTCGGGCGTGGTCGGTGTGGCGTTCTGGGCGCCGCTGCCCGTGGCGGCGGCTCTCGTGCTGCTGGGCCTCGTCTCGTACTTCCTGATCCAGCGCGCCGCGGGCGCCTCCGTCCGCGACGTCCCGGTCTGGACCTGTGGCGAGGAGGCGGGGCCGGAGCTGTCGCGCTACCCCGCCAGCAGCTTCTACCTCCCGTTCAAGCGCGCGTTCCAGGGGATCTACCCCAGCATCCATGTGCGGGCGCCGGCTTTCCCTGCCTGGCTTCGCCGCGCGTTCGACCTCGACGCCTGGTTCTACCTGCCGGTCGCCCGTGCGGTCGAAGGCGGAGCGAAGACAGTGAGCAGGACCCACGTCGGGATCCCGCAGGTCTACCTGCTGTGGATAGTCGTGGGGGCCATCGCGGTCATCGGGATCGTGGTGGCGTTTCTCAGTTGAGGAGCGAGCGGTGACAATCACGCAAGCAGCCGCGACTAGGACCGTGGACCTCGTCAGGGAGAGGGTCGGCGCGGGGCTCGTCGCCGCGACCCAGCCGCACGCCGACACCCTGCGCCTGCAGGTGGACAAGCGTTCGGTGCGAGCCGCCGCCGGTACGCTCGCCGACGAGCTCGGCGCCCGCTTCATGATCACGACCGGTATCGACAGGCGTGAGCTGGACGGCGGCTTCGGAATCGTCCACCTCTTCTCCCTCGACCGCGAGCACCTGTTCGTGCTGCTGGACTGCGCGGTGGCCGCGGACGACGAGCACATCGACTCCATCACCCCGGTCGTGCCCGGGGCGAACTGGGCGGAGCGGGAGTTCCGCGACTCGGTGGGCGTGCACCCCGAGGGGCACCCCGACCCGCGCCGGCTGTTGCTCGCCGACGACTGGCCGGATGGCGTGTGGCCGCTGCGGCGCGACGTCCCCTACAACCTGCAGCCTCCACCGGCCGAGGGCATGCGGCCGCCCCTGCGGGAGCCGCCCGCCGGCGCGAGTGTCGTGACCATGGGGCCGTTCTTCCCGGTGCTGGAGGAGCCCTCCCAGTGGCGCCTGTTCGTGGAGGGGGAGACGATCGTCGGCTGCGACTACCGCGGCTTCTACAACCACCGCGGCATCGAGAAGCTCGGTGAGGCCGTGCTCACCTACAATGAGATCCCCTACCTTGCGGAGAGGATCTGCGGGATCTGCGGGTTCATCCACTCCACCTGCTACTGCCAGGCGGTGGAGAAGGCGGCCGGCATCGAGGTGCCGCGCCGGGCCCGCTTCATCCGCACGATCATGCTCGAGATGGAGAGGGTCCACTCTCATCTGCTTTGGCTCGGGATCGCCGGCCACATCGTGGGGTTCGACACGGTGCTCATGCAGACCTGGCGCATCCGGGAGCCGCTGATGTGGCTCTCCGAGGAGATCAGCGGGAACCGTAAGACATACGGCATGAACACCATCGGCGGCCTGCGGCGCGACATCCCACCCGACCTCGCGAGCAAGACGCTCAACGTGCTGGCGGAGGTGGAGAGGGAGTCGCTGGCGGTGCGCGACGCCATCGTCGGGGACGGAACGCTGATGGCGAGGACCAAGGACGTCGGTGTGCTGACCAATCAGACGGCGAGGAGCGTGTGCGTGGTCGGGCCGCCGGCCCGCGCCTCGGGCGTGCCCATCGACGCCCGCGTGGACCATCCCTACGCGGCCTACGACGAGGTCGCGGTGCGGATCGCGGTCCACCAGGAGGGGGACACCTGGGCGCGCGTGCTGGTGCGGGTGGAGGAGCTGCTGGAGTCGATCCGCCTGATCCGGGAGGCGCTCGCCGCCATGCCGGAGGGGCCCGTCCTGGCCGAGATCCGGGACGAGATCCCGCCGGGGCGCGTCGGCGTCTCGGTGGTGGAGGCGCCGCGGGGTGAGGCGGTCCACATGGTGGAGACGGGCGGGGACAACCGCCCCTACCGCTGGCGGGTGCGCGCCCCGACCTACCCGAACCTGCAGGCGATGCCCGCGATGATCACCGGGGCGGCGATCGCCGACGTCCCGATCACGCTGGGCAGCCTCGATCCGTGCTTCTCGTGCACCGAGCGGGTTGAGGCGGTGGACGTGGCCAGCGGGTGCGTACGCGTTTACTCGCGGGCGGACCTGCTGCGGATCTCGCGGGGCGCGGGGGCAAAGCCATGAGAACGGGGGTCCTCTGGACCGCGGGGCTCACCGTCCTGAACGTGGCGCTCGCGTTGCTGCTGGCGCCGCTCTACGAGGGGTTGATGCGCAAGCTCAAGGCCGCGATCCACTCGCGCATCGGGCCGCCGGTCACCCAGCCGTACCTCGACCTCTTCAAGCTGCTCGGCAAGGAAGACCTGAGGACCGCCGGCGGCGTGCTGTACGGCGCGGCGCCCGCGCTCACGTTGGGGTCGGTCCTGCTGCTGGCGCTGCTGGTGCCGATGGGCGCGCGGCCCCCGTTTGCCTTCGCGGGCGACATCGTTGTGCTGCTCTACGTGGCGGCGATCAGCGCGGTGCTCCTCATGTTGACGGCTTTCGGTAGCGGAAGCCCCTACGCCTCGGTGGGCAGCTCGCGCGAGATGATGATGATGCTCTCGGTGGAGCCCGTCATGGTGGTGGCCCTGGTGGTCGGTGCTCTGAAAGCGGGGACCCTGGCCACAGGCGACATCATCGTCTGGCAGCTCGAGCACGGGCCCACCATCAGCATGGCGATCGCCGGCATCGCCTTCTTCCTCGCGCTGCAGGCGCAGGCCGGCAAGCTGCCGTTCGACATCCCCGAGGCGGACCAGGAGATCATGGGCGGCCCTCTGATCGAGCAGAGCGGCCCCCGGCTGGCGCTGTTCCGGTGGGCGATGTGGTCGAAGCAGTTCGTACTCGCGGTGCTGCTGGTGGAGGTCTTCCTCCCCTGGCCCGGGACCGGCGTCTTCGCCCTCGACCTCCTCCTGACGCTGGTCAAGGCCTTCGTGGTGCTGGTTGTCGTCGCTCTCGTGGACGCGGTCAACCCCAGGCTGCGGATCGACCAGGCCATGGGGTATTACCTGCGGGTCGCGTTCTCTTCGATCGCGGCGCTCGCGTTCGCCGTGATCGGGATGTAGGAGGCAACGGTGCTGCTGGCGAAGCTGCGCGAGGCGTGGATCTGCCTGAAGGCGGGGCGCGTGACGCTCCCCTACCCGTTCGCCCCGCACGATCCGGCGGAGGGCTTCCGGGGCAAGATCACCCTCGACCCGGACCTCTGCTTCGGCTGTGGCGGGTGCGCCAACGTTTGCCCCGCCGGCGTGATCGTTGTGAAAGACACCGACCAGCACACAAGGTTGCTCGAGTTCTTCTGGCGCCGCTGCACCTACTGCGGGCGCTGCGAGGAGGTCTGCCCGGAAGACGCCATCACGCTCTCCCAGCAGTTTGAGACCGCGACGAACGCGCCCGAGGACATGTTCATGCGCCTGGAAGTCTTCATGGGGCCGTGCCAGCGCTGCGGCAGGTGCTTCACCCCGCCGACGCCGCTGGAGCGCATGATGCGGACGGGCTTCCGCGACGGGAACGGGGGGCGGGCGTGAACCCCCTGGCGCTCAACGCCCAGCTGATCGAGACCCTCAGCATGGTCATGGTGATCACCTCGGTGGCGGCGGTGGAGATCCGTCGGCTGCGCCTGGCGGCGGTGGCGTACTCGGCGCAGGCACTCTTGATCGTGGGGCTGTTGCTGAGCTTTGCCGCCGTGAACCCCTCCCTGTACTGGTGGGCGGGCACGGCGTTCCTCACCAAGGCGGTCCTCACGCCGTGGTTCCTGTTCCGGTTCATCGGCAAGACACAGGAGCGCGAGCTTCCACCCCTGATCGGCTTCGCTCCCTCGGTGATGGTGGCGGCGGTCCTGATGATCGGCTTCTACCGCCTCACCCACAGCCAGATCGCGCTGCTGGCGCCCACCGAGATGGCGCAGCAGGAGGTGTTCAGGACCAACCTGGCGGTGGCCTCCACGGTCTTCGCCCTCGGGCTCTACTGCGTGCTGACGCGGCGGGACGCGATCAAGACCGTGATCGGGCTGTGCCTGCTCGAGAACGGGGTGCACCTCTCCCTCGTCAGCCTCGCGCCGGAGCTGCCCGAGACGGCGCTCTTCGGAGTCGCCACCGAGGTGGTGGTGACTGTCTTCCTGCTGCTGTACGTGATCGCCGGCGTGAGGCAGGAGTTCGGCACAACGGATACGCTCGCGCTCAAGGAGCTGCAGTGGTAGAGCGCGTCCGCGGCGCGGGGAAGGCGTGATGAGCGAGCAGATCGTGACGGTGACGTCGAGCTTGCCGGCGGCGGCGTTCCTGGTCCCGCTTGTCGGGGGCACGCTGGTCTTCCTCGGCAGGAAGCTGCAGCGCGCCTTCTGGCAGGGGACCGCTCTGCTCGCCTCCGGCATCACGTTTCTCATCGGCCTGCGGATGTCGGGCCAGGTGCTGGGCGGTGCCGTCCTGACCACGTGGGGGAACGAGCTGCGGGTGGACGCCCTCTCCGCCCTGATGGTCGTGGTGATCGGCGGCGGCGGTTTCCTCGCCACGCTGTACTCGGTGCGCTACGTGACGCAGCCCGGGCTGCTCACGAGGGCCGGGGCGGAAACCACGGCCCGCCGGATGCCGACGTTCTACGGGCTGGTGCTCTGGTTCCTCGCCACCATGGTCTGGGGGTGCGTCACCAACAACATCGTGATGCTGTACGTGGCGGTAGAGGCGACGACGCTCACCTCCGGGCTGCTGGTGGCCTTCTACTGGGACCGCCGCGCCCTGGAGGCCGGCTACAAGTACCTCATGCTCCTGACCATCGGCATCACGTTCGCACTCCTCGGCTGCGTGCTCCTCTACGCGTCGGCGGCGGCGACCCAGCAGATCGACGGAGGAAAGGCGCTGCTGATCTCCGAGGTGAGGCACGTGGCTCACCTCATCCCTGCCGGCACCGCGCTCCTGATCGTGGCGTTCCTCGTCATCGGCTTCGGCACGAAGGCGGGCATTGCGCCGTTCCACCCCTGGCTGCCCGACGCTCACGCCGAGGCCCCCACTCCTGTGTCGGTGCTGCTCTCCGGCGTGATGATCAAGATGGCGATGTACGCCCTCGCCCGCACCGTGAGCATCTTCTACCCCTCGTGGCCGCAGCTGACCGTGTTCGCGGTGGCCCTGGGAACCTTCACCATGGTGCTCGGGATCGTCATGGCGCTCACCCAGGACGACCTCAAGCGGCTGCTCGCCTACTCCTCGGTGAGCCAGATGGGGTACGTGCTGGTCGGGTTGGGGCTGGGCACGTACCTGGGCTGTTACGGTGGCCTGTTCCACCTGCTCAACCACGCAATCTACAAGGCGCTCCTCTTCATGTGCGTGGGGGCGGTGATCTATGCCACGGGGATCCGCAAGGTGAGCGAGTTGGGCGGTCTCGCCAGGAGCATGCCGGTCACGAGCGCCTGCTTCTTCCTCGGCGCCCTCGCCATTGCCGGATTCCCTCCCCTCAACGGCTTCATGAGCAAGCTCACGATCTACCTGGCCCTCGCGAAGGCGGGATTGTGGTGGGCGTGCGCCATCGCGATCGGGGCGAGCGTCCTGACGATGGTGGTGCTGGTGCGGGCGGCGTACTCGGTGTTCTGGGGCAGCCCGCACGGCGCGGCGCTCGCCCAGCTCCAAGTTCGCGAGGTCCCGGTCGTCATGTGGGTTCCGATGGTGTTCCTCGCCGCGGCATGCGTGGTGCTTGGGATCTTCCCCCAGGCACCGTTCCCGCTGCTGGACAAGGCGGCTGCCGTGCTGGCGACGGTGGGGAGGTGAGGCGGCGATGCTGAAGGGGCTGTGTCAGAAGTCTTTCTGCAAGGCGCTGTGGGTCTACCACGCAAACACGGGCGCCTGCAACGGCTGCGACATCGAGGTGATCAACGTCCTCACCCCCTACTACGACGCCGAGCGCTTCGGCATCAAGCTGGTTGGCTCCCCGAGGCACGCGGACGTTCTGCTGGTCTGCGGCCCGGTCACCCGACAGGTAGCCCCTGCGCTCAAGCGACTCTACGACGCCGTCCCGGCGCCCAAGCTTGTGTTCGCGATCGGCTCGTGCGCGACCGGCGGCGGGTGCTGGTTCGACAGCTACAACGTGCTGGGCGGGGCCGACAAGGCGCTCCCGGTGGACATCTACGTCCCCGGGTGCCCGCCACGGCCGGAGGCGATCCTGTACGGCGTGGCGGTCGCCCTCGGGCTCGCTCCCAAGAAGGTGGCGCCGGAGACTTTCAGGCAGGAGAGCGTCGAGGAGCTCGCGCAGGGCAGGTCGGCGCAGGGCGGGGCACGGCCATGAGCAAGGTCAAGATCCTCACCGTGGACGACGACCGGGACCTCGTGGAGGCGCTCCGGATCGTGCTGGAGAGCGGAGGGTACGACGTGGTCGCGGCGCACGACGCGGAGACGGGGCTCGAAAAGGTGCGCTCCGAGAGGCCGGACCTCGTCCTGCTGGACGTCATGATGCCGAGCGCCACGGAGGGCTTTCACTTCGTCTGGAAGCTGCGCAACCTCGAGGGTGAGTACTACCGGGCGGTCCCCGTGATCCTCCTGACCGCCATCCACGAGAAGACCGAGCTGCGCTTCTACCCGGACTCTGGCGACGGCACCTACAAGGCCGGGGAGTACCTGCCGGTGCAGGACTTCGTGGACAAGCCCGTGGAGCCGAAGGACCTCCTGGAGCGGGTGGAGAGGGTGCTCTCCGCGTCCAAAACCAAGTAAAGTCCCCACAGCATGGAGGCGCCGTTGCAGAGGCCGAGCACACTTCCGGCTGCCGCGGAGCTGGTCGAGCGCATCGAGTGGCTCATCAAGCTGCGCTGGCTGGCGATCGCGGGCGTGGTCCTCACGCTGGAGCTCGTGCAACACGTGCTCCGGTTGCCGCTCCCCTCGACGCCCATCTGGGGCGTCATGGCGGCGCTGGCGCTCTACAACCTGCTTCTCGCGGCAGTCAGGCGCCAGCTCCGCATCGCCAGACAGCCCGATGCCGACGAAGGCCCAGATGCTCCAGGCACCACCCCAGCCCTCCGGCTCGCACTCGCGCCCGTCCAGCTGCTCCAGCCCTGGCTCGCCCTCGAAAACCTGTTTCGGTTCCTGATCGCGGCCGTCGCCCGGAGGAAACGGGCCGGAGGACCTTCGTGGCGGAGGAGCACGCTCGCCGACCTCCTGGTGCCGCGCGAGCTCTGGGGCGTGGACCCGCAGGCCGTGGTCTTCCGGGCCGCAGCGTTCGCGAGCGCGCAGATCACGGTCGACCTCATCGCGCTCGCTGCGCTCTTGCACTTCTCCGGTGGCCTCGAGAACCCCTTCATCTTCTACTCGGTGTTCCACGTGGTGATTGCCAGCATCCTGCTTTCGCGAAGGGCCACCTACCTCGAGGCCACTCTGGGCTTTTCCCTGATCGCCGCGGTGGGTGTGGGCGAGTTGCTTGGGCTCTTGCGCCACTACCCGGTGGGGTTGGTGCCGAACATGGCCGCATACCTGAACCCCACATTCGTCACCGCCCAGATCTTCGTGCTCGGCAGCACGCTCTACCTCACCGCATACATGGCCACAAGCATCTCTGCGGGCCAACGGTCGTACGAGCGGGAGGCCGCGCTGCTCTCGAACGACGTGGCCCGAAAGGCCGAGCTGCTGGAGGCTGCCTACACGAGGGTGAGCCAGGCCGAGCGCGCGAAGTCACAGTACATGAGGAAGGTGGCGCATGAGCTGAAGGCGCCGCTCGGGGCGGTCCAGATGCTGCTCAAGGTGATCCTGGACGGGCTGGCGGGTGACGTTTCGGACAAGTCCCGCGAACTCGTCGAACGTGCCGAGCACCGCACCCGCGAACTGGCGCAGCTCACCCAGGACCTGTTGGCGCTCTCGCGCGCGAGAGAGGGCACGCTCGCGGTCGAGATCGCGCCGGTCGCTCTCGGTGAGCTGGTGACCGACGTTGTGGCGCAGACGCAAGGCCTGGCCACGCAGGCGGGGGTCACCATCTCCAGCGACATCGCACCAGGGCTCGGTCCCGTGCAGGGCGACGTGGCGGGCCTCCGCCGGCTCGTCGGTAACCTCGTGAGCAACGCCGTTCGCTACACCCCGCGCGGGGGAAGCGTCGCGGTGCGCCTGCAGCGAACTGACAGCGCGCTGCGCCTCAAAGTGGAGGACACCGGAATCGGGATCCCTGAGGATGACCTGCCGCGCATCTTCGAGGAGTTCTTCCGCTCGGCGAACGCCCGCAGTCACACCTCCGACGGCACCGGGCTGGGCCTGTCCATCGTCAAGGCCGTGGCGGAGCAACACGGCGGCTCGGTCTCGGTCGAGAGCGAGCAGGGCAAGGGCACGCGCTTCACGGTTGACCTGCCCCTGAAGTAGCCGGCAGCCACCGAGCCGCAGATGTGAGCCCACCCGTCCCGCTCAGCCAGAAGAATGCGGGGCCGCGAGCTTCTCCTTCGGGATCTCACACACGAGAGCCTCGGTGGTGAGCATCAGCCCCCGCGATGACCGTTCCAGGATCTACACCGTTGTCACATGTGCGCGATGCCGAAGAACAAGCAGACAAGGATTTCGAGACAGGCTTCGAGGCTGTCATCAG
>JALHTD010000282.1 GCA_022865555.1 Thermoanaerobaculaceae bacterium
CCACCTAGCCCTGCCTCAGTTCTGGGGTTTTCAACACGACTGGTGGGTGCCGCTCGACAACGTTCATTGGCTGTTCCCCGCCAACGCGGAAGTGATCTGGGGGTACGGTCTTTCCGTGGGGGGTCTTCACGTTCCGCGCCTGCTGACCCTGTCGTTCGGCCTCGCCACGCTGGCGCTGCTGGCGGGCATGCTGGCGGAGTCTGGCCACGACCGCTGGACCACACGAGTGAGCCTGCTGTTCCTGCTCCTGGCACCGATCTCGCTGGTGCTGCTGGGAACCTGCAGCGCCGAGTGGTTGATCCTCTTCTTCCTCTTCCTCGGCTGGCGAGCCAGCCGCCAATTCCTAGCAACCCGGCAGGCGTCCGCCGCGCTTCTCGCCGCCGTTGCGTGGGGCCTCTGTCTCGGCTTCAAGTACACCGTGTTTCTCGTTGTGATCGGACTTGCTCTTGAGTGGCTTGTCGCACTCCTTCGCGCCGGTGGGAGCAAACCGGCGGCCTTCGCCCTGGCGGCGCTCGCGCTTGCAGCGACCGTGTTCGCAGGAGGGTGGCTTCTCCGCAACTGGCGCCTCACCCGCGATCCCGTCTACCCGTTGGGTACCGTGGCCTTCGCTGCCCCGACGACGGACCCGAGCCCGAGCGCCCCGGACGTCCATTCCCTGCTCAACTACGTCAAGCTGCGAGGTTTCTGGCGCTTCGTGCCGTGGTTCTACCACGCCACCGCCGACCCCGTGATTGACCAGCGCCTACACGTGGGCTGGCCACTCCTGCTGGTGGGGGTAGCCGCCCTCGGTTGGCGGAGGGCGGCCAGCCTCCCGTGGTTTACGGTGACCGTTGCCTCGCTTGTGATGCTTCGCTACTCTCCCGCGCCCCGCGCGTATGTCCCGGTGCTCGCGCTGGCCTGGCTGTTCTTGCCGGACTCCCTGCGGGCAGTGGGCCGGCGGCGCCGGATGAGGCTGACCGCGTCGGTGGCGATGGCGGTGCTGGCGCTGTCCTCGCTGCCCTGGTTCTACGTGGTGGTGACCCGTTACAGCCTCGACGTCCAACACTACCTTCTTGGGATCATCGACGACCAGGAATTGCTCCGCAGAAGCAAGGTGCTGACGCCCGTTGTGACTTGGGTCCGCACACAGTCGCCTGCGGACGGGCGGGTCTGGCTGTGGTGCGGCGAGCAGACGTTCTACCTGAACCGCTGGGCGCGGGCGAGCAGCTTCCTGGAGAAGCCGCTGTTCCTGACCTGGTTCGAGAGGTACGGCGAGGAGGGCTTCTCCCAAAGACTCGATCAGGCCCGCGTGGACTTCATCCTCGTCGAGACAGCCAACTGCCAGGTCCCGCCGCTCTCTGTCCACACCGAGACGAGAGACTGGCCGATATCCCCCGGGTTGCGGCCGGGAATCGCCCGCTGGATGGCGGGCAACCTCCTGGAGGTCACCCGCGACGGCAGCTACGTGCTGTACCGGGTCAGACGCCCGGTTGGCCGGTAGCACGTGGCAGGTGCCGGCACCCATCGGCCAGGGCAGCGCCGCGAGCGCGCGTGGGACTCCTGGCCTCGCCGCCGCGAGGGTATGATGGCCGCACGGCGCTGCGCCCCTGGACGGGCCGCGGGATGGTGAGATGAGTGACGCGGTGGTGATCGGCGTGGCCGGCGGGACCGGCTCGGGCAAGACCACGGTCGGGGAAGCGATCGTCGCCCGCATCGGTGCGAGCCGCATCGCCTACCTGCAGCACGACAGCTACTACCGGGATCTCGCCGGCTGGGGCCGGGACGCGCTCCTCCACCACAACTTCTATCACCCCGACGCGCTCGAGAGCGAGCTGATGGCCCAGCACGTGCGCGACCTCAAGGCACATCGCGCGATCGAGGTGCCCATCTACGACTTCACCGTCCACGCCCGCACGGGGCGGACACGTCGCGTCGAGCCGCGCGGGGTGGTGCTGGTGGAGGGAATCCTGATCTTCGCGGAGCCCGTGCTCCGCGAGTTGTTCGACATCAAGATATTCGTGGACACCGACGCCGATCTGCGGTTCATCCGCCGGCTGCGTCGCGACCTCAGCGAGCGCGGACGCACCGTCGAGAGCGTGATCGGGCAGTACCTCGAGACCGTCCGCCCGATGCACCTGGAGTTCGTCGAGCAATCCAAGCGCTGGGCCGACCTGATCATCCCGGAGGGCGGTTTCAACGCGGTGGCGCTTGACGTGGTCTGCGCACGGGTCGAGGCCCTGCTCCAACCCCGGGACAGCTGACGCGCCACCGGTGCGGACGCGCGTCGTTGAAGCACTTTCGGGGTTGGCCGCGCTGGCGGGCGCCGCTCACTCGCGGGGGCGGCGCCGGCGCTGACGGAGCTCTTCTTCCTTGTACATATATCGAATGGCGTGCTTGTAGATCATGAGGTTCGGTCCGTCGGTGCGGTTCAACTTGATGCAGTCCCGGTCGTACCACTCCACCCAACCGTGCAGCTCGGTCCCGTCGTCCAGCATCACGACCATCGCCGTCTTGTTCTGCATCTGCTTGATGAAGTAGTAGTTCTCGGCGTTGGTCTGCTCCGGCGGCGCCTGCTTGCGATGGACCATTCCCCGCAGCGGCGTGCGGTCCGCCAGCTCGGAGATCGAGGGCCGGATGAGCCTGCGGCTCGTGAGGGGCTCGTCGCCCCTTCGTTCGGATTCCTTCATGTAGACCTCATCAAACTGATTTGCAGTATATCACCTCAGAGGACGTGTTCACTAGGGATACGGATCTGTGCCGGAAAGGGTTTATTGGGTCCGCGGGGCCTTGCGCGCGGTGTCCGCTTCGTTCGCCTCGTGCGCGAGGCAGCACATCAGCCTCCCGCACATCCCCGAGATCCGGGTCGGGTTGAGCGAGAGCTTCTGCGCCTTGGCCATGCGTATCGTGACCGAGTTGAAGCGCGTCATGAACGTCGAGCAGCACAGCATCCGCCCGCAGGGCCCCCAGCCGCCGCTCGCCCTGGCCTGGTCGCGCACGCCGATCTGCCGGAGCTCGACCCTGCGCCGCGTCCGTCGGCCGAGGTCGCGCAGCAGGTCCCGGAAGTCCACCCGCTCCTCCGCCGCAAACGTGATCACGATCGTGTCGCGGTCGAGCGGCACGGTCGCGGTCACCGGGCGCATGGGCAGGTTCAACTCCCTGGCACGCTCACGGCAGAACCGCAGCGCATCGCGCGCGACGAGGGCGAGTTCCTGCGACCTCGCCACCTCGCTCGGCGCCGCCCGCCGCAGCACGCTTCCGGCGACCCGCTCCGGGCACGGTCGCATGACCGGAATCTCATGGCCGCCCAGCCGGCCGACCCGCTCGCCATCGGATGAGGCAACCACGTAGGAGACCCCCACCTCGAGCTCCACACCGGCCCTGAGCGTGCAGACCTGGCCTGGCAGATCGGGGGAGAAAGTCATGCGAACGAGATCGCCACGGGGCCGGGCCGCGGCCGGGCACTCAGAACAGCTCATGACTGCTTTCCCCCTTTGTCGAGAGCCGCATCCGCCTCGGCGACCGCATCGGCCTGCGCCGCCCGAGCCTGCCGCACCCGAGCCTCGATCGCCGGGTCCGAGAGCGCCAGGATCTGGGCGGCCAGCACCGCCGCGTTGCGGGCGCCGGCCTTGCCCACGGCCACGGTCGCCACGGGGACCCCGCCGGGCATCTGCACGGTGGAGAGCAGCGCGTCGAGCCCGTCCGCCACGCCGCCCGCAAGAGGAACCCCGATCACCGGCCGCGCGGTGGCTGCCGCCACAACCCCGGCGAGGTGCGCCGCCATGCCGGCGCCGCAGATGAAGACGCGCACTCCGCTCGCCTCGCCCTCTCGCACCAGATCCAGTGTGCGAGCGAGCGAGCGGTGCGCCGAGGCGACGTGGGCACGCCAGCCGACGCCGAGGCGGTCGAGTTCGGCACCGGTCTCCCGCAGCACGTCCCAGTCGTTCTTCGAGCCCATCAGAATGAGGACCGGCGCGTTCATGCCAACCCCTTGCCGATATC
>JALHTD010000283.1 GCA_022865555.1 Thermoanaerobaculaceae bacterium
CGGGATGACGTCTTGCTTGAGCTCGGTGGCGCGCTGAAGGTCGGCGATCGCCGCGTCGAGCGAGGCGGGCGGGAACTTCCCGTACAGGAGCTGGGCGAAGCTCTTCAGGAACCACCCCAGCTCGACCATCTCGCGGTTCCAGATCGCCAGGACGTGGAGGGCCACGTCGTCGTCCGGGTCGCACTGCAGCGCCTTCTCGGCCTCCGCCTTGACCTCCTTGGAGAGCTCCACCTTGCGCTTGCCGCCCTCGAACAGGGCCAGCTTGCCGACCGCCACGGCGAGGTAAACGTGGCCGTTCGCGTCCGCGGGGGAGAGGCTGACGGCCTGGCGGGCGAGTTTCTCGGCTTCGATGCAGAGGCTCTTCTGCTCGCTCGGCTGCTTCGAGAGCGTCGCCTTGTCGGTCAGCGCGCGCACCAGCTTCCACGTGGCCTCGTAACTGTCCGGGGCCGCCTCGAGGGCGCTGCGGTACGCCGCGATCCCCGCCTCAAGGTCCAGCGTGTCCATGGCAGCATCGCCCGCGGCGATCATGGCAGCCACGTCGGCCGGCTCGGGCGCACCTGCGGCAAGAGCCACGACCAGCAGCGCCGCTACGGCAAGTCCTGCAGTCACCCGTGTCATCGTGATCTCTCCCTGGTCCGCGGCGGAGCGTAGCCTACCCGCCCGATCGCGGCAACAACCCCTCACACGGGGAGGCTTCGCCGCTCCCCGGCTTCGGCTATCATCCGGCCGTGTCCGAGCACAGCGAGGTCCTCGTCAAGCTCGTTCTGACGGCGGCGGCGCTCGGCGTGATCATCTGGCGCTGGCGCGGGCAGGCCGACCGTGAGAAAAGCGGCGCCGCGCTGGGTCTGTGCGCGCTTCTCGCCGCCGGTGCCTCCTGCAACTTCTTCCAATTCCACGGCGGGAGGTTCACGCACTTCGGCGAGAACTTCCACTACCAGCTCGGCGCCAAGTACTTCCCGGAGCTCGGATACGATGGGCTCTACGAGGCGTCGGTCGCGGCTCAGGCGGAGTCCGCGCCAAACCTCCCGCTGCCGCGGGTGATCCGCGACCTGCGGACCAACACGATGGAGCCGGTACGCGCCGTTGACGAGCACCGCGAGGCGGTGCTGCGGCGGTTCACCCCCGATCGGTGGCGAAGCTTCGTCGCGGACCACGACACCTTTCTCGCTCCCGAATTCTCACGCACCCTCAACGAGATTCGCCTCGACCACGGGTACAACCCCACGCCGACCTGGACTTTCGTGGGACGGTTGTTCAATTCGTGGTTGCCGTTGAACGACACCACCGTTCCCCTCCTCGCGTTGCTGGACTGGGTGATCCTCGCGGTGATGTTCGTCATGGTGTTCAGAACCTACGGCAGCGCCGTTGGAGCGACGGCGCTGATCCTGTTCGGCGCAGGGTACCCGTGGCGGTATGCCTGGGTCGGCGGCGCTTTTCTCCGGTACGACTGGCTCGCCGCGGTAGTGGTCGGCGTCTGCATGCTGAAGCGTCGCCGCTTCGCGGCTGCCGGCGCTTTTCTTGCCTATGCCGCCTCGCTGCGGCTCTTCCCCGGGCTGTTCTTGGTCGGTGTCGCGGCGGTCGCGGCCCGAGACCTGTTGCGTCGTTCCGGCTTCTCCTGGGCGCTGCGCTTCACTGCCGGGTTTGTCGTGAGCGCGGCCGCGTGCGTCCTGGCGGGTGCACTCGCCGGCAGGGGTTTCGCGGCATGGCCTGAGTTTGCCCACAACATCGAGAAGCACCACGGTACGTGGAGCACCAACACGGCCGGCCTCGAGCTCGTATTCCTCACGACGCCGCAAACGATGGTCAGCCGGATCCCCGCCGCGTGGCCGCTCCCCCAGCGCTGGGCCACGTGGCAGGAAGAGATGAATCGAGCCCAGAAAGAACGCCGTCCCTTCTACCTGGCTGTCGCGTTTCTGCTCGTCGCGGGGACCGCAGTTGCGGCGGCGGCGCGTACACCCGACGAAGGCGCGGCCATAGGAGTCGCCGCCGTGTTTGCGGGCCTTGTCCTCTCCTGCTACTACTGGGTTGTGCTCATCGTGCTCGCGCTCCGCCGCGGGAACGGCGGCGCTGTTGGCGTGCTCGGCGTCAACGCAGCGGCACTCGTGACCGCGCTGTTCACGGACGACACCCAGGTCATCTTCGGCGTCTTCTCCTGGGGACTGCTCGCCCTCTTCGCGGCGCTGATCGCCCCCGACGTGGCCTGGACGGTGCGTTTGGGGTTTCCGGCGCCCCCCTTGGACAACGGAAGCGGCGCAACGCCCGGCGGTCGCGGGCAACGCGGTGCGCAGCGTAGCGGAAAGTCCGAGAAGCGGGGGAAACGGAGCAGTGGCGTCGCGTCCGCGGCTCCCAACGTGGACGCGCTTCTGTCAGGGACCGCGTTCCATGGCTGAGACAACACCCGAGCGCTCTCCGCAGCTCGTCCGGGGCCTGGGGGCCTGGGACGGGGCGCTGCTGACGATCGGTGCCATGGTCGGCACCGGGATCTTCATCACCACCGGCGACATCGCGAAGGTCCTGCCGTACCCGGGCCTGATCCTCCTGGTCTGGGTGGTGGGCGGGCTCCTCACCGTCGCCGGCGCCCTGACGTACGCGGAGCTTGGAGTGCTCTTCCCGCACGCCGGGGGCATGTACCACTTCCTCAAGGAAGCGTACGGGCCGCTGCCAGGGTTCCTGTTCGGCTGGGCCAGTTTCCTGGTGATCATGTCGGGGGGGATCGCGGCTATTGCCGTCGGGTTCGGCGAGTACCTCGGGAGCTTCCTGCCGTGGTTCTCGACCCAACACGTGCTCGTCGCGGTGCCTCTGGGCTCCTGGACCTGGACGCTCTCCGGCGGCCAGGTGGCGGCCGCCGCGGCGATCCTCGTGCTGACCGCCGTCAACTACGTCGGCCTGAGGGAAGGCGCATGGGTGCAGAACCTGCTGACCGTCCTCAAAGTGGGTGCGGTCGCGGGTTTCGCGGCGCTGGGGCTTCTCGTGGTCCCAAAGTTGCGGCCGGCGGTCGAGGGGGCGCTGCCCTCCGGGGGGATCGTGGCCGCCTTCGGGGTCGGGCTGATCGCCGCCCTGTGGGGCTACGACGGCTGGTACGGCCTCGTCCTCTCGGCGGGGGAGGTGCGGCAGCCGGAGCGCAACCTGCCGCGGGGGCTCCTCTGGGGGACCGTGGCGGTGATGGCGATGTACACCCTCCTCAACGTGGTCTACTTGCGGGCGCTGCCGGTCGCGGTCATGGCGGCGACGCCACGCATCGGCGAGACCGCGGCGGCGGCGCTCTTCGGGGCGGTCGGCGCTCGGCTCGTGTCGCTCGTGGTCCTGGTCTCGAGCTTCGGGTGTCTTGCCGCGACGAGCCTCTACGCCGCACGCATCTACCTGCCGATGGCGCAGGACGGGCTGTTCTTCCGCGCCCTTGCCGACGTGCACCCGCGCTACCGGACGCCCGGCAGGTGCCTGCTCGCCCAGGGAGGATGGTCGGCGCTTCTCGCCATCTCCGGGACGTTCAGCAAGCTCTACACCTACGCGATGTTCGCCGTGACGCTGTTCCACGTCGCGACCGGCGCCGCCGTGTTCGTGCTGCGCCGCACCCGGCCCGAGCTGCCGCGCCCGTACAGGGTTTGGGGCTACCCCGTGGTGCCGGCGCTCTTCATCCTGGCGTGCGGCCTCCTGGTGGTGAACACGCTGGCCGAGCGGCCGCTCGAGTCGCTGTGGGGGCTGGGTCTCGTGGCGCTCGGCCTGCCGGCCTACGCCTACTGGCGCCGTCGCGGCTGAGACATCACGGGGCACGCCCGCTCTTTGACCGCGGAGGGGGTGATGGTATCGTCGGGCGATCACGGAGCGTTGTCATAGTTGAGCTGCGAGCCCTGGAAAGAAGTCACGGCTGAAGAGTTCTGGCACGGGGGACCTATGCACCGAAGGACACGCACGCTGGCGCATCGGGCCGGTTTCCTGAGCGGTGTGCTGTTGCTTGGGCTCTTCGCCCTCGGCTGTGGTGATGGTGCAAAGGAGGAAGGCAGGGCACCCGCCGGGGCGCACCCGCAGGTCCGCATCGGCGTGTCGCTGCTGACGCGCACCCACCCGTTCTACCAGGACCTGGAGGCGGGACTGGCCGCCGAGGCCAAAGCCCATGGGTACGAGCTGAACGTGCAGTCCGGCGAGTTCGACGTGGCCCGCCAGAAGGACCAGGTCGAGAACTTCATCGTGGACAGGGTGGCGGCAATCGTGGTCTGCCCGTGCGACTCCAACTCGATCGGCACGTCGATCCAGGCGGCCAACCGTGCCGGCATCCCGGTCTTCACGGCGGACATCGCGGTTCTGGCCGAGGGGGTCTCGGTGGTCTCGCACATCGCCTCCGACAACATCGAGGGCGGGCGCCTCGCGGCGCAAGCGCTGTCGCGCGCCCTTGGCGGCAGGGGGAAGATCGCGATCATCGACCACCCGGAGGTGGAGTCCGTGATCCAGCGGGTGCGAGGCTTCGAGGAGGGGATTGGATCCCAGCCCGGGATTCGCATCGTTGCCAAGCTCTCGGGCCGCGGAATGAAGGACGCGGCGTTCCGTACCGCGGAGGACATCCTGCAGTCGCACCCGGATCTGGACGGCATCTTCGGCATCAACGACGACTCGGCCCTGGGAGCGCTTGCCGCGGTCGAGAAGGCCGGTCGGCTCGGCCGCGTCGCGATCGTGGGCTTCGACGCGATGC
>JALHTD010000284.1 GCA_022865555.1 Thermoanaerobaculaceae bacterium
CCGGCCTCCCGGCCCCGGCTCCGCAGAGCGGCGACGACCTCCTCGGCGAGCGTGGCAGGAGCGAAGACCAGATGGTGTGAGCCCGTCGCGAAGAGCTCCAGAAGCCGCTGCGAAAAGGGGCTCGCCTCGAGATCGAGGTCGTGGCCGAAGACCACGGCCTCCTTCCCGCCGTGCGCGGCCTCGCACGCGGCCACGAAGCCCCGCAGGGCATCGTCGGTACCCCTCACGGTGATCTCGTACCAGACGCTCATTGTGGGTTACTCCTCATTCGAAGAAGACCCAGGTCACGAGCAGGAAGATCGGGACCAGGCAAGGAAGTGTGTAACGCGCTATGTACCCGAAAAAAGACGGCATCTCGACCCCTGCTTCTTCGGCGATCGACTTCACCATGAAGTTCGGCGCATTGCCGATGTAGGTGTTCGCTCCCATGAACACTGCGCCGGTGGCAATTGCCCGAAGGTAGGCACCCTGTTCCGAGATCAGCCGGAGAATGGCCTCCCTCTCGGGCACGCCGGGGAAGAGACGGCCGAGCGCTGTGGAGAGAAACGTCAGGTACGTCGGCGCGTTGTCCAGGAAGGAGGAGACTCCCCCCGTGACCCAGAAGAACGCCGCCGGGGAGTGCACGGCTCGGACGGCGGGGGCAAGGGCACCGTGCTCCCCGGCGCGCAGCATCAGCAGCGGCGGGATGATGGTCGCAAAGATGCCGGCGAACAGGATGGCGACCTCTCGGATCGGGCCCCAGGTGTACTCGTTCTCCTGCCTGGTACGTCTGGCGGTGGTCAGCCAGGAACCTGCCGCCATCAGGAGCAGGAAGGCGTCGCGCAGGAGGTTCTGAATCTCCTGGTGGACCCCCAGGATCGAGACTCCGCCCGCGTGCCATATGCCCGACACGAACACCGCCACGAGCACTCCGGCAAGGAAAAGGAAGTTGTGCCAGCCCTCGACGCGGAGCGGCTCGCGAGGGGCTGTCCGAGGAGCACGCACCGAAGGGTCCTCCCGCCGCCAGTGGTACGCGTCGATTGCGACATACGCGGCGAGTGTGAGCAGGGCAACCAGCAGCATCTCCTTCCACAGCGAGAGCGCCCAGAAGAACGGCACGCCGTGCAGGAAACCGAGGAAGAGGGGAGGGTCGCCGAGCGGGGTGAGCGTGCCGCCGATATTGGCCACCAGGAAGATGAAGAAGACCACGGTGTGGGCCGTGTATCGCCGCTCGCGGTTGGCGCGGAGCAGAGGCCTGATGAGCAGGACCGCGGCGCCGGTCGTGCCGATCCAGGACGCGAGGACCGTGCCGATGACCATGATCGTCGCGTTCATTGCCGGCGAGCCGCGCAGAGTCCCACGAACGAGGATCCCGCCTCCGATCGTGAAGAGCGTGCCTATCAGGATAATGAACGGCACGTAGTCCGCGATTGCCATGTGCAGGATCTCGCCCACCGCTGGCCTCCCATAGGCGGCGACGAAGGGAACTGCCAGCGTCAGCGTCCAGAATGCCGCGACCTTGGGGTAGTGGTGATGCCAGAACCGTGGTGAAAGCAGGGGGACGAGCGCGATGGAGAGCAGGATGCCGACGAAGGGGAGCGCGCTCCAGGCGGGGAGCACCGAGCCGAGGTCCACCGCAGGCTGCGCGGCGTCGGCGGGGCAGGTCAGCAGCGTGAGCACGAACGCGGCGGGAGCCGCCAGGCGCAGGGGATGGGGTGCCGACATTCGCCCTTCCTCGGCCGCGGTTGCACACCGGGCGCGAGGAGGCTAGCACAGCAGGGTTGGGCGTCGAGGTTCGGGGTTGGCGGGATGCTGGGGTCTCCGCCACTCAAGCCTCAGGCCGTGCCCCGGGGTGGGCGGCTAGCCCCAGAGCGGCTGTTGGGCGGTAGGATAGTGAGGCGGGAGGGTTCGATGATCGCGGTGCTCGATGCCAGCCAGATGCGCGAAGCGGACCGCGTGACCATACGCGAGCTGGGGCTTCCCGGCATGGTCCTTATGGAGGCCGCCGCAGGCGCGGTCACCGAGGTCGTCGCGGAGCGCTTTGCGGACGCGCGGCGCGTGGTTGTTGCGTGCGGGCCCGGCAACAACGGCGGCGACGGTCTGGCGGTGGCCCGCCAGCTGCGCTGCCGCGGCTTCTCGGTGGACGCCGCGCTGCTCGTCGGGGAGTCCGAGCTGAAGGGGGACGCCGCTGCGCAGCTCGAGTTGGCCCGCAACTTCGGTGTGCCGATCCACAGGTGCGGGTCCCGACCGTCACGGTTCGCCGACCTCCTTCCAGGCGCAAGCGTGATCGTGGATGCGCTCTTCGGCACCGGTCTGGACCGCCCGCTCGAGGGGCGCTGGGCGAAAGTGGTTGGCGTGCTCAACGGCGCCGGTGTGCCGATCGTGGCCGTTGACATCCCTTCCGGCCTGCAGGGCTCCTCCGGCGAGGTGGTCGGGGAGACCGTGGAGGCCGCGGTGACCGTGACGTTCGCGGCGCCCAAGGTGGCCCATGTGCTGCCGCCTGCATGCTGGCGTTGCGGCGAGATCGCGGTGGCGGACATCGGCATCCCTCCGTGGGTGGTGCAGGGCCAGGCGAAGCTGGGGCTTGTGGAGGGCGAGGACGTGGC
>JALHTD010000285.1 GCA_022865555.1 Thermoanaerobaculaceae bacterium
GGCAGACCTCGGCGGCGTGAGCGACGGCGTAGGTGTGATCCGGGTCGAGGTGGGCCCCGGCGGACAGCAGGGCCGGGAGCACACCGCGCTCGGCCAGCTTGCTCCCGTAGTCGCGGGCGTGGAGGCAGATCTCCTCGTGACAGATCACCTCCCGGTTGGCGCACATCTTGGCCTTGGCTCTGATCTGGATCGACCTCCAACCACCGCGCTGCATCCCCTGCAGGGTCTGCACGGCGAGCTGCTGCTGCAGAGTCTTGGCGGTGAGGAAGGCGACCCGGCGCCCGGTCGCGAGCGCGAGTCTGACCACCGGGTAGAGAGCCGCCGCCGTCTTGCCCACACCGGTCGGCGCCGCCAGCAGGAGGTGGCGACCGGAGGCGAGCGCTTCCTCCACCGCGGCCATCGCCTCGTCCTGGACCGGGCGTGGGGCCTCGAAAGGGAACGGCAACTCTTCGGCCGCCACACGCCAGGTGGCGCGGACGAGCTCACGGGCCCTTTCGGCAGCCACCAGGGCGTGCAGGCGGGCGCGCAGGTAGGCCGCGACCTCGCTCGGCGACCACGCCACGTCCTCGACCCGGCGCTCCTCACCGCCCAGGTCCACGAGCAGGAGGCGCGCGGAGGCGCCCCCGGTGGGGAACAGGCAGCAAGCGTAGAGACGCGCCTGCCACCGGTAGCGCTCGAGGCGCTCATGGGCGAAGAGGTGGCGGAGCTCGGTTCGGAAGTGGAGGGTCTTGATCTCCTCCACGACGGGACGGCCGTCGGAGCCCCGTGTGACGGCGTCAGCCCGGCCGAGGACACGCAGCTCCCATCCGTCTATGGAGAAGGTCGCATCCACAGGGACCTCGCTGGTGTAGTGGGGGTCGCCCGAGGCGCGTTGGCCCTGGACGATGCGGTGGAGCTCCGCGCCCACCGAGAGACGGGCGAGCCCCTCCCCGGGCGCCCCGAGCCCAGGCCTGAGGGATTCGGGCAGGAGGTCGCGCACGGAGCAGGTAATCTGCCGGCTGTCGAGGTCGATGCGAACCGCCACCGCGGCCATTCTACGCGGAGGAGGTTCGGGGCGGGCGCGCGAGCGGCGTGGCCGTGGCCCCAGCGGCAATGTACAATCGCGGCATAGGGGGGCGTCGGCTGTTTCTGGGTCCGGGGTCGTGGTTTTTGCTGGCAAGGCAGGGTCGACCGGTTCGGCGCGCCATGCGTCTTTCGCCGGTCGGCACCTTTCGGCCGCGAGGTGCGGGGGGTGAATGGCGGAGATTCAGAGCGTGTTGCAGCCTCTGGAGCAGGTCGAGACGCTGATGCAGGAGATCTACGGAGTGCTGGCCGAGAGATTCGGTTTCGACGCCGATGCCAAGGCCCTGTTCGTGAGGCTCGCCTTCGAGGAGCGCTCACACGGAGGGCAGGTTCGGTTCCTGCGCAGGTTGGCTCGTCAGAACCCCGGCCACTTTGCCGACGTGGATGTGGAGCTCGATGCGATTCACCGGGAGCTGCAGCAACTCGAGACCGTGCGCGAGGCCGCCGGCCAGTTCACCTTGCACGAGGCCGTGGTGGTTGCGATCGAGTTCGAGAAAGGTGTGGCGGAGGTACACTCGCGCCCGGTCATTGCGAAATCCAACCCCGAGGTGGGGAAGATGCTGCGGAGCCTGCACAGCGCCGACCTCCAGCACTACACATCGCTCGTGGACTTTGCCAAGAAACGTGGCTTCAAGACGGCGTGACGGGCGCGCTCTCGGGCGGGCGCCACAGGCCTGAGGCGAAGCGAGAGGGAAGGGGACACGATGGTTGACCCAGGAAGACCTCCCGAGGCGAGCCAGGAGCTTTTCGAGCTGGGGCCAAGGCGACGGCAGGGCACCGGGGCCGCAGACCAGAAAGAGACGCCTCTGATTCCGCAGCTCCGGGAGCTCGAGAGCGAGTTTCGAGAGATAAGCCGGGAGGCCCGCGCTCTCGGGGATGGCCTCTCGCACGAGCAGCTGAACTGGCGACCGGGCTCGGGTCAGTGGTCGATCGCCGAGTGCCTCGGGCACCTCAACATGATGGGATCCGAGCCTCTGGCGAGCGTCGACGCGGGGATTCGGGAGGCCCGCAGCCGGCAGTGGTACAGCCAGGGACCCTTCCGTATCGGCTTCTTCGCGGAGCGCCTCATTCGCGCCACGGAGCCTCCGGTCCGATGGAAGCAGAGTGCCAAGCACAAGTTCGTTCCGCCCTCCGACCAGCCGATTGGCCTCGTCGTGCCCGGGATCCTCGACCTCCAGGAACAGCTCATCGCGCGGTTGGGCCTCGCCAACGGGCTGAATGTCGCGCGAATCCGGGTCACCGCCCCCGGGCGTCCGCTCCTCCGACTGAATTTCTACGAGCTGCTGGTGTTTCTGGCGGCTCACGAGCGCAGGCATCTGGAGCAGGCCTGGCGCGTCAGAAGGGACCGTAGGCTCCCGAAGACCGGCCCGGCTCGCCCTGGTGGCAAGCCGCAGCGCATCTAGCCGCGCTCCGAGCGAGGTTGGTAGCATGATCGCCGGGGTCCCACGCATGGCACGAGCGCCGTCGAGCAGGCGCTCGGGGAAATCCCAGCCCGGCCGCGTCCACGGTGAAGTGCAGGGGGGACGGGGGGCGTGGGAGGCTGTCCACTCGCTGGTGCGGGCCATCCCGCGCGGGCGCGTGATGACCTACGGCCAGATCGCGGGCCTGCTGGGAAACCTGCTCTCCCCGAAAGCCATAGGCTGGGCGATGCACAGCTGTCCCGAGGACGTCCCGTGGCACAGGGTGGTAAACGCTTCGGGCGCGTGCTCCACGGACCGCCGCGGTGACCTGCCGCCGGGTCTTCAGCGTGCGCTGCTGGAGGCGGAGGGAATTCCGTTCCGCCTCGACGGAACCCTGGACCTGGCCCGCCACCGCTGGGAGCCCCCGTCCAAGCCGGTGAGCCTGCGCCCCCGGGGTGGCCGGCCCCGGGCCCGCCGCAAGGGTTAGAATCCCTGGGTGGGCAAGGACGTCCCCGCAACGGAGTACTTCCGACGCTTGCTCCCGGACTACCTTGCGGTGCTGGTCGTCGAGCGCGGCCTGGCAACCCACTCGATCGCGGCCTACCGCCGCGACCTGGAGAGTTTCGGCCGCTGGCTCGGGGCCCGGGAAATCGCGGCCGAGGGCTGTGAACGGGCGCACCTGCGCCGGTACATCACCGAGCTGCGCGGGCGCGGCCTCTCGGCGCGCTCGGCGGCGCGGGCGCTCGCGGCGCTGAGGGGGCTGTTTCGCTACCTGCTCGAACGCGGAGTCACAGGCCAGGATCCGACGCTGGAGCTGGAGTCGCCCAAGCTCATGAGGGCGCTGCCCTACTTCTTGTCGGCTGCGGAGGTGGAAGCGCTGCTGGCGGCGCCCGAGGTCGCCAAGCCGCTCGGACTGCGCGACCGCTCGATGCTGGAGACGCTGTACGCCACGGGCGTTCGGGTCTCCGAGCTGGTCTCGCTGACGCTCGGCCAGCTGCGCCTTGACCCCGGTTACGTGAAGGTGTGGGGGAAGGGCGGGAAGGAGCGAATCGTACCCGTGGGCTCTCAGGCGCGGGAGTGGCTGGCGCGCTATCTGGAGAACGCACGCCCCGGGCTCGACAAGAAGCACCGGGACCCTGTCTTCCTCACCGTGCGGGGGGAGGGAATGACGCGGCAGTGCTTCTGGCAGCTCGTCAAGAAGTACGGGCGCAAGGCAGCGATCACGACGCACCTGTCGCCGCACGTGTTTCGCCACTCCTTCGCGACCCACCTGCTCGAGCACGGGGCGGACCTGCGGGCGGTTCAGGCGATGCTCGGCCACGCCGACATCTCGACGACCGAGATCTACACCCACATCACCAGGGAGCGGCTGCGCGCCCTGTACGACAGCAAGCACCCCCGCGCATGAAGTACAGCCGACAGCCGACAGCC
>JALHTD010000286.1 GCA_022865555.1 Thermoanaerobaculaceae bacterium
AGCGCACCGCTCGAACTCCGGGCCGGCGACCCGTGGGACGTGGCGGGGCTGCGGGCTTCGCTTCTCGCGCGCGGCGTCCCGGAGGCGGCGGGAGGAAGGCCGAGAGCAGGGGAGTTCACGGTGGGCAGCGGCTCGGTCTGGCTGGGCGTGGGCGTGGCCGGGGACCCTGAGGGCGAGGTGGCACTCGCCCCGACGCCGTCGGGGCTCATGCTCGCGAACGCGCGGGGTGCAGCGCTCGACCGCGCGGCCGTGCGACCCGCGGTCGTCGGGACCTCCGCACTGCGCGACGCGGTTCGGTGGCCCGTGCCGCTAGGTGCCATGGCACCAGTGCTCCTGACCGCAGTCGTGGACATCGAGGACCGCACGTTCCTCTCGCACTCCGGTCTGTCCTTCAGGGGCGTGGTGAGGGCGGCGGTCCGCGACCTGCTGGCAGGCGGCGTGCGCCAGGGCGGCAGCACGATCACACAGCAGCTCGCAAAGGTCCTGCTGCTCAGACCGTCCCGCACCGTGCCGCGCAAGGTGACCGAGGCCTGGCTGGCCACGCTTTTGGAGTACAGGTTCAGCAAGCGCGTCATCCTCGAGGCCTACCTCAACCGCGTCTATCTCGGCCAGGACGGGGGCTGGCAGCTCCAGGGGGTCGAGGCGGCCTCCCACTTCTACTTCGGCAAGCGAACGGGAGACCTCGCCATCGAGGAGGCAGCGCTCCTGGCCGGCCTGATCGCCGCACCGAACCGGTTCGACCCGCTCGCTCATCCTGAGAGCGCCCGCGCCCGACGCAGGGCGGTGCTCGCCGCCATGGCGCACGAGGGTCATCTCGACGAGTCGGCGGCTCACGCGCTGGCTTCCGCGCCTCTTCCCCGCGAGGCGCACCATCTGCGGGCGCCCATCGCGGTGCATTTCGTGGAGTACCTGCTGGCGAGCGCCGTGAGCACCGGTGACGTCGCCAGCACGCTCGACATCGGGGTGCAGCAAGCGGTGCGGGAGGGGTGCCAGGCGGGGCTGCAGGTTCTCGAGAACCGGTACTCGCGCCTGCGCGATCTTGCACAGGGCGGCGATCCGTTGCAGGTGGCAGTTGTGGTGCTCGCCCCGGACGGGCGGCTGCTGGCCATGCAGGGGAGTCGCCTCGGCGTGCCCGGCGAGTTCAACAGGGCGGCGGCGGCACGGCGCCAGGTAGGCAGCCTCGTGAAGCCTTTCGTTGTGGGAACCGCCTTCCAGTCCGGATGGTCGGGGAGTACAACGCTGCCAGACGAGCCGCTGGAGGTGCCGGTGGGGCGGCAGGTCTGGCGCCCGGAGAACAGCGACGGACGCTTCCGGGGGTGGGTCACGGTGCATGACGCGCTGACGCTCTCGCTCAACGTACCGATGGTGCGCCTGGGTCTCGACGTGTCCGTCCGCAGCGTGGCTGAAACGCTGAGGCACGCGGGGTTCTCGGTGAGCAACGAGGGGCCGGCGATACTGCTCGGGGCGCTGGAGGCATCACCCCTCGAGATCGCGCGGGCCTATGCGGTCTTTCTCGCGCACGGGCAGCGCCCCGCCGTGAGCCTCGAGCGCGGAGCCCCGCGCAAGGCCGAGCCCGTCTTTCACCCCACCGTGGCGGCCGATGTGCTCGCGATCCTCGAGGATGTGCCGCGCCGGGGAACCGCGGCCGGCCTGGCTACCACCACCTCCGGGCGTCTCGCAGCCAAGACCGGCACCACCGACGAGCGACGCGACTCGTGGTTCGTGGCGATGCGGCCAAGCATGGTGACCGTTGTCTGGGTGGGGACGGACGGCAACCGTGAGACTGGCCTCTACGGCGCCACCGGCGCGCTGGAGCTCTGGCGGCAGATCGATGCCCGAATGCCGCCGGTCTGGCGCGGAGGCGACTTCTAGGATGACGCACCTCAGACGTCGAATTCTCGTCGTCGGCCTCGCCGCTCCGGTCGTGTTGGCGGCAGCCTTCGGGGTGTGGCTCTCAAGCCCCGGCGAGGACCTCTCCCTGTGGCGAGAGGGCCCCCCGCCGCACCCTTGGGCCACCTGGCAGCGGCAAGAGGAGCGCTGGCGCGAGGAGGGGAGCCGCCGGCAGGTGGAGCACAGCTACGTGCCGCTTGTTGCGATCTCGGTGGAGCTCCAGTTGGCCGTGCTGGTGGGTGAGGATATAGACTTTTTCGGTCACGGGCCGGTTGACCTCGACGCAATCGTGGAGGCCGTCGAGACGCGCAAGCCCGGTGGTCGGCTGCGCGGCGCCTCGACGATCACCCAGCAGCTTGCAAAGAACCTCTTCCTTTCCGGAGAACGGACTTTCTGGCGCAAGCTCAGGGAGGCGAGGCTGGCGTGGTGGATGGAACGCCGCCTCGGCAAACGCCGAATCCTCGAGCTCTACCTCAACGTCGTCGAGTTCGGGCCTGGAATCCTGGGTGCGGAGGCAGCCTCGCGGCACTACTTCGGCGTCCCGGCGCGGGATCTCGACGCCGGGCAGGCCGCCGGCCTGGCCGCCGCCATCCCATCCCCCGGGCGCGACAGCCCGAGCACGGCGTCCCGCCGCTGGCAATTCCGCCGGTCGACCATCCTGCGCCGTACGGGGAGGGCCGACTGGCTGCGCCACCACCTGGCCGCGCTCGCGAGGGCCGGCGACCGGTGAGCAAGCCGGTGGCGCTGTCCACGCGGCCCGGTCTTGCCATCCACAGGCAACCTCACTAGAGTCGGGGCGCATGGCCGGGACACCAGCCCCCCCATTCCTCGTTCCCCTCGAAGAGCTGCGCCAGCGGCTCGCGGAGGCGGAGCGCCCCGGCGGTCCCGGCAGCCGGGCCGAGGTGGCGCGCCTGAGGGCCCAGCTCGAGGAAGAGGCAAGGCGCGTGACCGAGAACCTGAGCCCGTGGCAGCAGTGCCAGCTGGCACGGCACGCTGACCGGCCGTACTGCTTGGACTACATTCGGGGCCTCTTCACCGACTGGGTCGAGATCCACGGCGATCGGGGGTTTGCGGACGATCCTGCGATCGTCGCTGGACTGGCCCGATTCGAGGGGGAGAGCGTCGCAGTGGTCGGCCACCAGAAGGGCCGCGACACGCGAGAGCGGCTCTACAGGAACTTCGGCCAGGCCCGACCCGAAGGCTACCGCAAGGCACTGCGCGTGATGCACATGGGGGAGAAGTTCGGCCTTCCGATCATCAGCCTGGTGGACACGCAGGGCGCCTCCCCTGGGATCGACGCGGAGGAGCGCGGCCAGGCCGAGGCGATCGCGCGAAACCTGCGGGAGATGGCATCAATCACGGTGCCCATCGTCGTGGTGGTAACCGGGGAGGGCGGCTCGGGCGGCGCGCTGGCCATCGGGATCGGCGACCGCGTCCTTATGATGGAGCACGCGATCTACTCGGTGATCTCGCCCGAGGGCTGCGCGGCGATCCTGTGGAAGGACCAGACCGAGGTGCAGCGGGCCGCGAGCGCCCTGCGCCTGACGGCGCAGAACCTCCTCGAGCTCGCTGTGATCGACGAGATCATCCCGGAGCCCCTGGGTGGCGCCCAGATGGACCCGAACCTGGCGATCAGGACGGTGGGCACCGCCATCCGCAAGGCCCTCGCCGAGCTGCGCCGGATCAAGCGAGAAGAGCTGCCCCGGCGGCGGTTTGCGAAGTTCCGCGCCATGGGCCAGTTCGTCGAACGGTGAACTCCCGCCTTTCTGCCCTCCGTCGTTCCTCTCTCGTCCTCCTGCTCCTCTGGGTTGCGGTCCTGGTGGGCAGCTACGTGCAACGCCACTTCCGACGCCAGCCACAGACGGAGCAGTTGGAGGTCGAGGCGGCGGTAGCGGATGGGCAGGAGCAGCCAGTCCGGGTTCACAAAGGTTTCGTCTACTCCGACACCCTGGGCATCGCGCCAAATTTCCGCATCGCGGCCCGCGAGGCGGTGGAGTTCAGCTCGGGCTGGTACGAGTTTCACGACGTCCAGGTCTCGCTCTACCACGAGGGTCGGGTCGCCTACGGCCTGCTGTCCGAAGGCCTTCGGTTCAACCCGGTCAAGCACGAGGCGAGTACCGTAGGCAACGCCGAGGTCTCGCTTCAGGGAGGTGTCGCCTTGAGGGCGAGCGGGTTCACTCTGGGCGGGCCTGAGCGAGTGCTGCAGAGCGACGGCCCGGTGACGTTCGCCGGACCGGGGTGGGGCGGTCTGGCCGGAGGCACGAGGAGCTCGCTCGAGAAGGACACCATGGAGCTCGTCGGCGGGATCTCGCTGACCTGGCACGAAACCAAGACCTCGGCCGCGCCCTCGACCGTGTTCCTGGCACCCCGTGTCGTGTACGACCGCAAGCGAGCGCTCGCTCGCTTTCCCGAAGGGTTGACCATTCTGCGCGGCAGCTTGCAGGCGAAGGCCGCGCGCGCCGAGGTGCAGCTCTTCTCGGCGGAGGGCGATCTCCGCAAGCTGTCACTCGAAGGCTCGGTGCTCCTCGACGGCACCCTGGAGGACGGCAGCGTCGTCCTGGGCCGCGCCGGGACGACCGAGCTCGAAGCAATTCCGGAGGGCCGCTACCGGCTCACCATGGAGCCCTCGCTCGAGACAGGCTGGGTGGGGTTGAGGCTGGCGGACGCGGCCACCGGATTGCGCGAGTTCGAGGCCTGGCGACTGGTCGGCGAGGGGACACGGTCGGAGTGGGAGTGGCTCGAGGGGCAAGGCCTCGCGTGCGGAGAGGAGCTGCAAGCCGACGCGGATCCACGCCGCGCGCAGGCTGCCCGCATGCGGGTCGTCTTCGACGCGGGCCAGGCCCGAACGGCGCGCGCGAGCGAGGATGTTCGGGTGGAGACCGGCGCGCAGTGGGCGGAGGGCGGGGACCTCGAGTATTCCATGCGGTCGCGGACCTTCACGCTGTTGCCCGCAAGCGGCAAGAGAGTCTTGCTTGGAGGTCCGGACGCGACGGCATGGTGTGATCGGCTGCAGGGCGATGAGGGCGGAACCCTGGTCGCCCGCGGGCAGGTCATCGGCACGCTGCAGCGGTCCGGTCTGATGGGCCAGGGTGAGAACCCAGTGCGCTTCGCCGCGGGTGCGGCGAGCGCGTCAGGAGGCGGAGGCCACGTCTGGCTCGAGGGCGACGCGAGGCTCTGGCAAGGTACCCGCCTGGTGCGGGCCGACCGGCTCGACTACGAGCGGGAGCGCGAGGTCGTCATCGGCCGCGGCAACGTTTTGACCACGGCGCGGGCCGTGGGCAAGACCGGCCCTGCGTCGGAGTTCCAGGTGCGAGCGCGACAGCTGCACTACGACCGCACCGCCGGGATCGCTACCTATGAGGGGGACGTCACGCTCGAGGATCCGCAAGCCGAAGCGTCCTGCCAGCGCCTGGTGGCCACCATGGACGCCAACGGCAACCTCGTGCTTGCGGACATGGACGGCGGGGTGACGCTGCGCGACCGCGCCACCGCAAGGGTCATGACCGGTCAGAAAGCGCGCCTGATGGTGGAGGACGGGTTCTTCGAGATGTGGGGGAACCCCGTGCTGGTCAAGGAGCCCTCCGGGAACCAGGTGAAGGCGGATCACCTGCAATGGCAACGCGCCTCCAACACCGTGGTCGTCCTGGGGGCAGAGGACAATCCGAGCGAGACGCTCTACCATCCCACCAAGGCGGTTCCGACGCGGCGGCCGGTGACGGTGCCGACGCCGAAGCCACCGGGGAGGAAGCCATAAACCCGCTTCGTCTTCAAGCCCGTGACCTCGTCAAGCGCTACCGCGGGCGCCCGGTCGTGGATGGGGTCTCCCTCAACCTGGAGAGGGGCGAGGTGGTCGGTCTCCTCGGCCCGAACGGTGCCGGCAAGACAACCACGTTCTACATGCTGGTTGGCCTCGTGCAGCCCGATGCGGGAACCGTCTGGGTCGGGGACCAGGACGTGACGAGCCTGCCGATGTACCGGCGCGCCAGGCTCGGGATCTCGTACCTCCCGCAGGAGGCGTCGGTTTTCCGCCGCCTCACGGTCGAGGACAACCTCTTTGGAGTGCTCGAGCTTCTGGGCATCCCCTGGGAGAACGCGACGGCCAAGGTTTCAGAGCTCCTGGAGGAGTTCGGCCTCGAGAAGCTGCGCACCCAGCGCGCCGAGACGCTCTCGGGCGGGGAGCGGCGGCGGCTCGAGATCGCCAGGGCGCTCGTCACCGAGCCGCGCTTCCTGCTGCTGGACGAGCCGTTCGCCGGGATCGACCCGATCACCGTGCTCGACGTGCAGCGCCTGATCCGCCACCTTCGCAACAAGGGCTACGGGATCCTGATCACCGATCACAACGTCCGCGACACCTTGAAAATCACCGATCGGGCATCTATCATAAAAGACGGCAAGGTTTTTGCAGGCGGCGATCCGGAAACCCTGGCCAAGGACCCGCTTGTCAGGCAAGTCTATTTGGGAGAAGAGTTTCAGCTCTAAGCGATGGCACTCGAGCAAAAGCTCCACCTCAAGCTGGCGCAGAGGTTGGAGATGACGCCGACGCTGCAGCAGGCGATCAAGCTGCTGCAGCTCTCACGCCTCGAGCTGGAGCAGGCCCTCGTCCAGGAGGTGCAGGCCAACCCGCTTCTGGAGATGTCCGACGAGCCCCCGGGCGAGGAGGAAGCGGCCGCCATCGACGAAGCCGGCGGCGGCGAGGAGGCCGCACCCCAGGACGAGGAGGAGCCGGCTGAGGTGTCGGCAGCGGAGCCCGTCGCCGCCGACGAGCCGACGATCGCCGAGGCGCCCCCCCCCGCCGACCCGTTCGGAGAGGTTGATCTCGACGCCCTCTTCGCCAACTACCTTCCCGACGGGGCGAGCGTCGCCCCGGCCTGGGAAGAGGGCGAGGAGCGCTCCCTGGAGAACTCGCCGGCGCGTGCAGAGAGCATGTTCGACGACCTCTGCTCGCAACTCCACCTGCTCCAGGTGCCCAACGAGCTCGCACCGGTTTGCGAGTTCATCATCGGCAACCTCGGCCCCGACGGGTACCTGCGGACACCCGACGACGAGGTAGCCGCTCAGCTCGGCGTGCCGCTCGAGCGGGTCAGCGAGGCGATCGCGGTCGTGCAGCGGCTCGAGCCGGCTGGGATTGCGGCCCGCTCGCTCAAGGAGTGCTTCCTGCTGCAGCTGGAGCGTTTCGACCGCGATATCGAGCCTCAGATGCTGGAGCTGACGAAGCGGGTGGTCGCGGAGGCGTTCGACGACGTCCTGCACCAGCGGTGGGACCGCCTCGCGCAGAAGCTCGGTGCGCCGCGCGAGTCCATCCGCGCGGTCATGGAGGTGTTGCGCCACCTCGACCCACATCCAGGGGCCCGGCTCGGGCCCAACGACAACCAGGCCATCGAGCCGGATGTGGTGGTCACGAAAGACGGCGACCGCTGGCGGGTGATCCTCAACGACGACGGCCTGCCGCGGCTCCGCCTCTCGCCGCGCTACCTGCGGCTGCTGCAGAGCCGCGTTCTCGAGGGTGAGGCGAAGGGCTACCTGCGGGAGCGCATGCGCTCGGCGCTCTGGTTTCTGCGCTCGGTCGAGCAGCGACAGAGCACGATTGCGCGCGTCGCGTCGGCCATCGTGCAACGCCAGGAGGGGTTCCTCGACAGGGGCGTCTTGCATCTGCGGCCGCTCGTGCTCCGGGACATTGCCGACGACATCGGCATGCACGAGTCGACCGTGAGCCGGGTCGTCGCCAACAAGTACATGGCCACCCCTCGAGGCATCTACCCCCTCAAGTTCTTCTTCCACTCGGCGATCTCGCACGCGGTCCAGGGCGACATCTCCTCGGTGGTGGTCAAGGAACGGATCAAGGAGCTCATCGATCAGGAGGATCCTGAACACCCGCTCTCGGACGCCCGGGTCGCGCGACAGCTCAACCGCCTGGGTATCCGCATCGCCCGTCGCACGGTGGCCAAGTACCGGGAGGAGCTGGTGGTCCCGTCGTCGGAGCAACGACGGCGGGTCCTGCGGTAGCGTTTGCGTATGAGCGGCTACAATGGGTGTGTTTCCGTCGTAGCGAGGTCGAGACAGGAGGAAAGGGGGGGCCATGGAGCTTGAGTTCATCGCCCGCAATACCGAGCTCACGCCACAGCAGCGCGCCCTGGCAAAGAAGAAGTTCGACCGCCTGGCAAAGTACTTCAACGCGGTCCACGAGGCGCGCATCACCGTGGCGCAGGAGAAGCACAGGGTCTCGGTGGAGGCGTACATCCGTGGCAAGGACTTCGAGGTCGAGGCGTCCTCGGAAACTCCGGAGTGGACGACCTCTCTGCAGGATCTGGTGGGAAAGCTGGAGGAGCGGGCGCGTCGGATGAAGCAGAAGCTCACCGCCCGAAAGCGGCCCCGTGGCAACGAGGGGAGCTGGCAGGTCGAGGTGGTGGAACCGGAGTCGGTGCGGCGCGGTTCGCCCGAGGTCGTGGAGACCCGTCACGTTCCCGTGCTGCCGATGACCGTGGAGGAGGCGGCCCTGCAGCTTGACAGCTCGAAGGAGGACTTCATCGTTTTCCGCGAAGCGGAGTCGGACCGCGTCAGCGTCCTCTATCGTCGCCGCGACCGCACCTATGGCCTGGTGACCCCCGACTTCTGACAGGCTGGCGAGACGAGCGCCCCGTGTTGCTGAGCCATCTCCTCAAGCCCGAGCACGTCTTCCTCGACATACCGGCGCGCACCCGGGAGGAGGTTCTCGTGTACGTGGCGGAACACCTCGAGCAGGCGGGAGCCGTTCGCCGCTCGCAGGACCTCGTGGACCTGCTGCTTGACAGGGAGAGGCTCGGCGCCACGGTGGTCGATGAGCAGACCGCGATACCGCACTGCAAGGTCCCCGGGCTCGGCGGGGTCGTGGCGGCTTTCGCCCGGGCGCCGGAGCCCGTACAGTTCGGCCTCGACCAGGGGCTCGCGCGCTTGTTCTTCTTCATCTTCTCGCCAGCGGAGCAGCCGAGTGCCCACCTCGAGGTGCTGTCCAACATCGCCCGGGTGTTGAGCAACCCGCAGGTGAGGAGCGCGTTCGAAAGGGCGAGCGACGCCACGACTCTCACGGCGGCGCTGGCGAGTGTGGAGTCCGTCCCATGACGCTCAGGCACGAGACCGTCACAACCGACCGGCTCCTCCACGAGAGCCGCCTCGCCAGCCTGGCGCTGGGCCTGGTGGCCGGGGAGACCGGCCTGTCGAGGCAGGTCACCAACCCGAGGCTGCAAAAGCCCGGTCTTGCCTTGGCGGGCTTCCTCGAGTACGTCAAGCCGGGCAGGGTGCAGGTCATCGGCTTCTCCGAGGCGCAGTTCCTGACGACGCTTCCCGCAGCGACCGTGACCGAGCGCGTCGACGCTCTGGTGGGTCTTGAGCCGCCGCTCATCGTCGTGACCAAGGCGATGGAGCAGACCGCCGGCCTGTTCGCGCCGGCGTGCAACCGACTTGCCGTGCCGCTGGCCCTCACCTCGGTCACCACCTCCGTCGTGATCGAGCGCCTGGCCGTGACTCTGGAGTTCCTGCTCGCGCCGCACGAGGTCATCCACGGGGACCTTCTTGACATCTTCGCCATCGGCGTGCTCATCCTGGGCGAATCGGGCTCCGGCAAGAGCGAGGGCGCCCTGGAGCTGGTTCACAGGGGCCACCGCCTGGTGGCGGACGACGTCGTGGAGATCTACCGCGTGCGCAACGAGGACCTCGTCGGGCAGGCCCCAGAGGAGGTTCGCGGCCTGATGGAGGTCCGGGGCCTGGGCCTGATCTCCATCGAGCAGCTCTTCGGCGTGGTCGCGGTGCGCGACTCCAAGCCGATCGACCTGGTCGTGAAGCTGGCGGCCGAGAACGACGGCCCCGTTGACCGGCTGGGGCTCTCGGAGAGCACCGTCGAGATCCTCGGCCTCCGGCGGCCCATGCTGACCGTTCCGGTTGCTCCGGGGAAAAGCCTCGCCCTCCTGATCGAAGTCGCGGCCCGCAAGTACCTCCTCTCGCAGCGGGGCGTCACAGACGCGGCTGCCGAGTACCTGACGCGGCACGATCAGAAGGTGCGGGGGCACTGATGGAGTCGTCGCCGCGCGCGGTCGTCGTGACCGGCATGTCCGGCGCCGGAAAGAGCATCGTCACGCGCTGCTTCGAGGACCTGGGCTTCCGCTGCGTCGACAACCTCCCGCTCGAGCTCATCGAGCCGCTCTTTGCCCACATCTGGCAGGGTCCGGGCGTCCCCTGGATGGTCGTCGTCGACGTTCGAACCCACGGGTTCACGGATGCGTTTCCCGACCTCATGGCCCGCCTGAAGGTGGCCTACCCCGAGGTCCGGCTGGTTTTCGTCGAGGCCACGACCGAGGCCATCGTCCGGCGCTTCTCCGAGACCAGGCGCCCTCACCCGTACCGCAGCATGGCGCTGGGTGACGCGGTCGCGCGCGAACGCGCCGAACTGGAGGCGGTGCGCGCGCTGGCCGACGAGACGCTGGACACGACGGGCCTGACGCCTCACGAGCTGCGAGCCGAGGTGGCCGCACGCTTCGGCTCTACCGAACTGGCGCTCCCGATGGTCGTGCGCTGCGAGAGCTTCGGGTTCCGCTACGGCCTCCCTCCAGAGGCCAACCTCGTCTTCGACCTCCGCTTCCTGCCCAACCCGCACTTCGTCCCCGAGCTTCGTGCGCTGCCCGGTGACCATCCCAACGTCCGCGCGTGGCTCGAGCGCGAGCCCGAGGTGGAGGCGACGTTCACCAGGATTCGCGACCTCGTCGAGGGGCTGCTGCCGGCGTACAAGCGCGAGCAGAAGAGCTACCTGGTCGTCGCGTTCGGCTGCACCGGCGGCAAGCACCGTTCCGTCTACTTCGCCGACAGGCTGGCGCGCTACCTTTCGGACCGGGGGTGGGTGGTGGCGCTGGTCCACCGCGACCGCGACCGGGAGGGCTGAGAAGCAAGCCTGGAGGCGTGAACCTCAAGCCTTCAAGCCCGGATGGGCGGTTGGCGGGCAGGCCTCAAGCCTGGGGGCCGGGGCGGGGGAGCAAGGTGCCTTGCGACTTGGGGCTTCCCCTGGAATAATCCCCCGCATGGTGGGAGTGTTGATCATCTCGCACGGGCGGCTCGCCACGGAGCTGTTGGCGGCCGCGAGGACGATCGAGCCGGCCCTCATCGAGCAGTCACGCGCCATCACGCTCGAGTGGAACCTCGACCCCGAGGCCGGGCGGGCCGAGATTGCCAAGGCGCTGAAAGAGCTGGACACCGGGGAGGGTGTCATCGTCCTCACCGACATGTTCGGCGGCACTCCGACCAACCTCTCTCTCGGCTTCCTCGACCCTGCGCGCTCGGAGGTGGTCACTGGGGTCAACCTTCCGATGCTCATCAAACTCGCGAGCGCACGCCGGCAGGACGGCCACGACTTGCGCCGCCTGGCGAAGATCGTGGCCGAGAAGGGCCAGAAGAGCATCTACGTGGTGAGCGAGATCCTCGAGCGTCGGCCGGGTGGTGGCGGGACAGGCAATGGCTCAGCACACGGTTGAACTCATCAACAGGCTCGGCCTCCACGCCCGCGCCGCCGCCAAGTTCGTGCACACCGCCTCCCGCTTTTCCGCCCAGGTGCTGGTCCGCCACAACGACGAGGAGGTCAACGGAAAGTCGATCCTCGGGCTGCTCCTGCTGGCTGCGCCCTGCGGTTCGAGCCTGACGATCACGGCCAGCGGTCACGACGAACAATCCGCGCTGGCTGCCATCGAGGCGCTCATCCGGGAACGTTTCGGGGAGGGGGAGTGAGCGACTCCCGCACCCTCGTGGGTCTGGGCGTCTCGCCAGGGATCGCGATCGGGAAATCGATAATCGTGGAGAACCGGCCGCTGCCGGTGATGCGGGTGCCGCTCTCGCCTGGCCAGATCGATCCCGAGGTCGCGAGGCTGCGAAAGGCGGCAAAGGGGGCGGCGAAGCACCTGCTCGACTTGGCAAGGGATGCGGCCAAAACGGTGGGAGCGGAGTACGCCTCGATCTTCGAGGCACACCGCCTCATGCTCGAGGATCCCGCGCTCCTGGACGAGGTCGAGCGGCTGATCCGCGGCGAGGCCGTCAACGCGGAGTGGGCGCTCGAGCAGGTCACGCACAAGCTGGTCGCGCAGTTCCAGCAGCTCGGGGACGTCTATCTGCGGGAGCGGCAGACCGACGTGCTCGACGTCGCCGCACAGCTGCAGCGCTCGCTCCAGGGGAGGGCGAGCCCCACGCTTGGCCACGACGGGGAGCTTGGCATCCTCGTCGCCGACGACATCCCGCCCTCGCAGGCGATCCAGCTTGCAAGCCGCGGGGTCAGCGCCTTTGCGTCGGAGACCGGCGGAATCACCTCGCACACCACGATCATCGCCAAGTCGCTCGGAATCCCCGCCGTCGTCGGCGTCGTGGGGCTCGTGGAGGCGGTGGAGAAGGCCCGTCTGGTGATCGTGGACGGTTTCGAGGGGCATGTCCTGGTGGACCCCGATCCCGCCCTGATCCAGGTCTACAGCTTGCGGGCCGAGGAACACCGCAGGCGCCAGCAGGAGATGCTAGAGCTCGCGCACCTCCCGGCGAGGACCCTCGACGGCCAGGCCATTACCCTGCTCGCCAACATCGACCTGGTGCGCGAGATCGCCGCCGCCAAGG
>JALHTD010000287.1 GCA_022865555.1 Thermoanaerobaculaceae bacterium
CCGCAGCCGCTGACCGAGAAGGGCGGCTACGGCCTGGCGAGGTTGGAGGGCAGCGTGGGCGGGACGCGCTGGCGCGTGCTCGTCCTGGGCGAGGAGCCTCCGCCGCGCGGCCCGACCCGGGCCCCGCGCACCGCGGCACAGGCGGGTCGGCTCGCGATCGTGCTGGACGACGCGGGCGCCTCGATGGAGGTCGTGCGGGAGGTCGAGCGGTTACCGCTGGCCGTGGCTGTGGCGGTGCTGCCCAACGCGGCCCACTCGGCCGAGGTGGCGAGGGCGCTCGGGGCCCAGGGCCGCGAGGTTCTCCTGCACATGCCGATGGAGGCGCTTGCCAACCACGGCCCGGGGCCGGGCGACGGTGCGGTCGAGGTGGGGCTCCCTGCGGCGGAGGTGCGCGCCCGGCTCGAGCGCGCCCTCGAGGTCGTGGCGCCGGCGCGCGGCGTCAACAACCACATGGGCTCCCGGGCCACCGCCGATGTCGCCACGATGCGCGATGTGATGGTCGTGCTCGCCGGCCACGGGCTCTACTTCCTGGACTCGCGCACCACCTCCGAGACGGTGGCCGAGCGCGTGGCTCACGAGAGCGGGGTTCCTGCCCTGCGACGCGACGTGTTCCTGGACGTGGTCAGCGATCCGGACGCGGTGCACCGGGCGCTCGAGCAGGCCGTCGCACGGGCACGGGCTCAGGGCAGCGCCGTCGCGATCGGCCACGTGCACCCTCTCACGATCGAACTGCTCGCGGTCGAGCTGCCCAGGATCGCGGGCGAGGTGAAGCTCGTGCGCCCCTCCCAGCTCCTGCGCGCAGAGCCCTAGGCTTCTGTGATCTCGACGCTAGTGGTGACCTTGCAGTTCTCTCGCAGGGAGGCGACCGCGGAGCAATAGGTTGAGTGGGAGAGCTCGACGGCCCTCTCGACCTTCTCGCGGGACAGGCCCTGGCCACGGACGCGGTAGACGATCGCGATGCCCCTGAGGTGTTTTGGGTGCTGCTCGGCCCGGTCGCCGACGATCTCGACCTCGAGACCAGAGAGCGGCTGACGCATCTTCTCGAGGATCGACACGACATCCATGGCCGTGCAGCCGGCGATGCCCATCACAATCAGCTCCATCGGCCCAGGCCCGGCGTGTCCGGGGCGCGCGACCGAGTCAATGGTCAGGCCATGACCGCTTCCGGGCTCGGCGGAGAAGCGCAACCCCGACTGCCACGCGAGCTTCGCGCGAGTCTGCTCACCCAAGGAAACCTCCACGAGGTTAGCCCGGGCTATTCACCAAGGTGCCTACTGCGAGCGTAGATCTGGCCGCCCTGGCGGGCGTACTCGGGGTTCGGACCGTGCCGCCGTACCTACCAGTACGGCTCCGGTCCTCGCCCCTACGTTCGCCCACCATGACAGCCACCTCCGCGCTCTCGCTACGGCCCCGCATGAATAATCCGGGCTTGCGCCTCGGCGAGCAGTCTAGCAGCGGCGCTCAGGGCAGGAGGGCCGCAAGGATGAGGAGCAACAGCACCCCGACGGCGAGGACCTCGAGGCCGCCGAGCTCAACCGTTGCGCGCGCGTGTCCGCCTCGCATTGACGCCTCCCGACGCCGGCCACCCGCGTCTCGTAGACGTTTACGGATGCGCGTTGGGGAATGTCATGGCGCCATATTGTCAATGGTGAAACAGCATGACCATCCGCGTATACTTCGCCCATGACGCGAGAGGAACTCCTGAAGCTCACCCACCTCGTGGCCTGCGCGGGTTGAGCTTCCAAGCTGGGTCCGGCGGACCTTCACGCGGTGCTTTCGGCCTTGCCCGAGGTCAGCGATCCTCGTCTGCTCGTCGGCGCTGGTACGTTCGACGACGCGGGCGTGGTGCGGCTGTCGGATGAGGTGGCGCTCGTGCAGTCCGTGGACTTTTTTACGCCGGTGGTGGATGACCCCTTCGACTTCGGCCGCATCGCGGCGGCGAACGCCCTCTCGGACATCTACGCCATGGGTGCGAAGCCGCTGACGGCTCTGGCGGTGTGCGCCTTCCCGGTCGAGACACTGCCCCTCTCGGTCCTGGAGAAGACCCTGGCCGGAGGCCTCGCGGTGCTGCGCGAGGAGGGCGTGCTCCCGCTGGGCGGCCACACGGTCAAGGGCCCCGAGTTCACCTACGGCCTTGCGGTGACCGGCCTCGTCCATCCGGACAGGGTGCTGACGAACGCCGGAGCTCGCGTCGGCGATCGGCTCGTCCTGACGAAGGCGCTTGGAACCGGCGTGATGGCCACGGCGCTCAAGCGCGGCGACCTCCCGGAGGAGGCGCGCAGGGCAATGGTGGCCTCGATGGTGGAGACGAACAGGCTTGCGGCGGAGGCGTGTGAGGGCGTCGAGGTGCACGCCCTCACCGACATCAGCGGCTACGGGCTGCTCGGGCACGCCCTGGAGATGGCGGAGGCGAGCGGTGCGGCCCTCGAGATCTTCGCGGAGTCGCTGCCGCTGCTCCCGGGGGCCAGGGCGGCAGCGGAGGCCGGCGCGATTCCGGCCGGTCTGACCGCCAACCGAAAGTGGGTCGAAGCAAAAGCGAGCCTGGGTGGGGTTGACCCGACAACCGCCACCCTGCTGTGCGACCCGCAGACCTCAGGCGGCCTTCTCGCCGCGGTGGTCGAGCGTGATGCCGCCAGGCTCCTCGAGCGCTGCTCCGCGCGCGGCGTGAGGGCGACGGTGGTTGGCCGGGTGACCGACGGCCCGGCGGGGACAGTGGTCGTCCGCGCCGGGAGTGACTAGGAGGACGCGATGCGATTGCGAGTGCTGGTTGGTTCGTTTCTTGCGGCGGGGGTGGCGCTGGGCGCTGAAGCTCCGGTCGTTGTCTCCCAGGCCGGTGAGGGGCGCGCCCTTTCGCTCACGGTCTACAACGTTGGCCGCGCCCTCGTGCGCGATGCGCGCCCGGTCTCGCTACCGGGCGGAACTCTCGCGCTGGAGTTCCGCGACATCGCCGCTCTCGTGATGCCGGAAACCGTGGCGATCACCGGGGACGGGGTCACGGTGCTCGAGCAGAACTACGAGTACGACCTGCTCTCGCCCCAGACCCTGCTCGCCAAGTTCCTGGGCAAG
>JALHTD010000288.1 GCA_022865555.1 Thermoanaerobaculaceae bacterium
CCACAGGCGCTCTGGTCGCAATCGACCGGGCCCTGGGCCGCCTCGCGCGGCACCTCTCCTGCACCAACCTCGAGCTCTGGTTCGGGGGCGACCCGGCCGCGGAGCGGACGCTGGAGCAGTTGAGCTGGGCGCGCCGCCCATGCCCCCAGGATATGCTCCTTGTCGCGCGCCGCTTCGATTCGAGGGTGGATCTGGACCGCATGCAGCGGAGCTTCTACCTCACCATGGGCGATTCGGACCTGGTCTAGCGTGATCGAATCTCTCGGCGTGCGATGCGGATGGCGCCGGCGCGCAGTCGGTGGCGCGGGCCTGGGGTGGCTCGCGAGGGAAGGCTGCCGTGGCTGACTTCACCGTTCGGGCGTACACCGCTGGTGACGAGGTTGCCATCAACGCCGGCTTCAATCGGGTGTTCGGTCTGCATCGCGCGCCCACAGAGTGGCGGTGGAAGTACCAGGAAGAGCCCGAGGGTCGCTGGATAATGATCACCGTGGACGAGGCCGAGAGGGTGATCGGCCACTGCGGCGCGGTCCCGGTGCGGATGCAGGTCGGAGATCTGCTCGTGCGAGCAGGGCAACTGGTGGACAACTTCTCGTTGCCGGAGGCGCGGCGCGGCCTCGGCGCGGCCCGCGTGTACGTGCGGACGGTGGAATCGTTCTTCGCCAGCTTCGGGGGCCCCGACGGGCTGGCGCTGCTGTTCGGCTTCCCGGGCGAGCGACACCTGCGGCTGGGGCCGGCACGGCTCGGCTACGACCGGATGCCGCCGCAGCCGGTCGGGTACTGGGTGCGTTCGGCGCACAGGCGGAAGGAGCTGCAGACGGGCCACGAGATCCGCCAGGGCTTCGACCATGACGCAATCGACGAGCTGTGGCGGCGCTCGGCACCGCGGTACGAGGTGGCCGTGGTGCGCGACTCGGCCTGGCTGAAGCGAAGGTTCTCCGGCCGCCCGGGCATCGAGTACGTGCACCTCTCGGCCTGGCGGCAAGGCCGCGCGCACGCGTGGGCGGTCGTCCGGGTGCAGCCGCCGGTCACCAGGTGGGCGGAGCTGGTGTGGGACGGCGAGGATCCGGCGGCGCTGGCGGCACTCGACAGAGCGATCACGTCGGGCTCGCTTGCGGTCAAGCTCGAGCGCGTGGACATGTGGTTGATGGGCGACGACCTCGCCGCCGAGGCCCTCCGCCGTCTCGGGTGGGAGCAGCGCAAGCACCCGGACAGGCTCTCGCTGGTGGCGCGATCCTTCCATCCGGACATCGACGTCACGACGTTTCCCGGGCGCTTCTACGTCACCATGGGCGACTCGGACCTGGTGTAGCGGATGGACGCCGCGACCGCGCTCTGGATCCTGGTGCCGCTCGTGCTGGTGCACGTCCTTGCGCGCCGCAATCGTGCGCTCCTCGCCTTCCAGATCGCGGTGGACGTCGCCCTCGTTCTGCTTCCGGGTCGGCTGCTGCTGCGCGGCCTGCACGTCGGGCCCGGAGTGCCGGGCGCGTCGGGGTGGGGTGCGCCGGTGGCGGTGGCCGGCTCGCCGGAGCAGAGCGACCTCCCCCTCGAGTTCTCCGTCTGGTGGGCCGAGGTGCGGCGCCTCGCGGCGAAGGGGGAGCCGCCCTGGATCTCGGACCGGATCGGCGGGGGCGTGCCTCTGTCCGGGAACGGACAGACGGGTCTGCCGTTCCCGCTGCAGCTGCCGGTGTGGGCGCTCGGCCCCGAACGAGGCAGCGACGTGATGGCGGTCTGGAAGCTGGAGCTGGCAGCGCTCGGCGGCTTCCTGCTCGTGCGCCGCCTGGGCGCGGCACCGGCCGCCGCGGCAACCGGGGCGCTCGCCTTCGGCTTCGGGCTCTACCAGCTCTCCTGGCTGGTGGTGCCACTTGCCTGGGTGGTGGCTCTCGCGCCGTGGTCGTGGTGGGCGCTGCTCGGGGCGCTGCGCGGCAACCGCCGGCAGGCGGCCCTACTGGCGGTGCTGCTGGGTGTGCTCGCGGGATGGTCCGTGCACCCGGAGACGGCGGGCTTCCTCTGGCGTTCGATAAGCGCCGGCGGTGCGGTTCTCGCCTGGGGACGCCGGCGCAGGCTGCTGCGCCTCGTGGCCCCGCTGCTGCTGGCGCTGCCGGTCGCTGCGGTTGGGGCGATCCCGACGCTCCTCACCATCGCGGATTCCGCCAAGCTCGCAGAGACCCGCTCCCGTGTGCTTTACCCCGACCCCGGTGTGAGCTGGCCGTTGAGGGCGCGCGCTGAGGCGCTCGTCCTCGTGCCCTGGCGGGAGGGGAACCCGGCCGCGGGGACCTGGCGCTTGCCGTTTCCCAACGCTGCCATGGCGGTCGGGGTCGGTGCGGTGGCCGTGGCGCTGGCGCTGGGTGCCCCGCTGCGCCGGCGGCACCGCCGCGCCGCGCTGGCGCTGGCCGCGTCCGGAGGCGTCGCCGCGGCCTTGCTCTACCAACTTCCGGGGCTCAGCCAGTTGGTGGCCCGGCTTCCGCTCCTTGGCGTGATGACCTGGGCGCGGGCGGGGTTTCTGGTGGGGTTCGCCATCGCTTTCCTCGCGGCCCTCGTTCTGGACGCCTGGCTGCGTCGGCCGCAGCGGTGGCGGCTGGCGGTGGCGGCGCTGGGGGTGCAGGCCGCCGTTGTGGCCCTCGGCCTGTCGGCACCGGTTTTGCTGCAGCCGGGGGTCCGCATGACCCTGCTGCTGCCTGGTGCCCTCGCCGCCGTCGCGGCCGCTCCGCCCCTCGCACCGTGGGCCATCCCGATCCTGGTGGGCCTCGAGGCGGTCGCCGACGGGTGGGACGTGCTGCCGGGCTCGCGGCCGGCCTCCCCGACACCCGCGATCGTCCGGGAGCTCCAGAGCCGGGTCGCGGCGGAGGGCGGCAGGGTGATTGCCACGCGTGCCGCGCTGCCTCCCAATCTTTCCGCCCG
>JALHTD010000289.1 GCA_022865555.1 Thermoanaerobaculaceae bacterium
CGCGCCGCCGCCAGCGCCTTCGCAGCCGCAGCCCCCCGCCGCGCCGGGCGCCGCCGGTGCCCCTGGCGCCGGCGTTCCCGGAGCCCCGGGTGCGGAGGGCGTGGAGGGTGAACTGGTCCCGGTCGGCAGCGAGAACGACATCTACTGCTTCGCCTACCTGGAAGAGAAGGACGTCAAGCCCGAGCTGACCATCGCCTCGGCTGAAAACGTGGAGTTCCAGGAGGGCTTCTCGGAGGGCGACATCATCTACCTCTCGGGCGGCGACGCCGAGGGAGTGAAGGCCGGGCAGGAGTACTTCATCACCCTGCCGGTTCGAAAGTTGCACCACCCCGCCACCGGTGCGGTGCTCGGGACCGTCGTGCGCTACCTCGGGCACGCCCGGGTTCTGTGCACCCAGGACCACACGGCCACGGCGGAGATCCTAGCCTCCTGCGACGCGATCCGGCTCGGTTCCGGTCTCAAGCCGTTCGAGCCGATCCCGATCCCGATGACGATTCTCACGCCGCCGGTCACCCGCTGCGATCCGGCAAGCACCAAGCCGAGGGGATACATCGTCTACGTGAAGGAAGACCTCGTGACGTTCGCCAAGGACGACGTTGTGCTGATCGACCTCGGTGAAGGCGACGGGGTTGCGCCGGGGACGCTGTGCGTCATCTACCGCGACAACCCGGTCGCCGGAACGCCGCGCCTGCTTCTCGGCGAGCTAGCCGTACTGACTACCGGGAATCACTGGGCCTCCGCCAGGATCATCCGCTCCGTCGGGCCGATGCACGTGGGGGACCGGATCGAGCTGAAGTGAGCCCCACCAACGCTGACGAACGCCGCGCTGCGCTGCGCGAATTGGGTGATGCTCTCGGCAACGTGGCCGACGCCCTGCTCGACCGCGGGCTGCAGCTGGACGAGGCCCTCAACGTCTTCGAGGTGCGGTACGTGCGCTCCGCCATGGCCCGCCACGCCGGCAACCTCTCGCAGGCGGCTGCGGCCCTTGGGATCCACCGCAACACTCTGCGGAGCAAGCTGCAACGCAACGGGCAGCGTAACCGGAAGGGCACCTAGCAGTCGGTTCTTGTCATGTTTGGTGGGCGTCAGACCGTCGCGGTGTGGGGCAGCTTCGCTCTGGGCTGCCTCTTGGCCGCGCAGATCCAACGGCCCGAGAAGGCCCAGCGGCACGCCTCCCCGTGGGTCGAGGGCTCCCAGGGCATGTCGATCCCGCTCGAGAGCGACCCGTTTTCCGGTCCGACGCCGTTCGAGGAGCGAGTGATCGAGGTCGCGATTCGCGAAGGCCTCGACCCGGCGCTCGTGCTCGCGGTGGTCGAGGCCGAGTCGGGCCAGGAGGCCAACGCGGTGTCGCCCAAGGGGGCCGTGGGTCTCATGCAATTGCTGCCGGAGACCGCCGCCGAGATCGGCTACCCGGACGCCGCCGACCCGGCCAGGAACCTCGAGGCCGGCTGCAGGTACCTGGCCGTTCTCCTGGAAAGCTTCGGCGGAGACGTGGAGCTCGCGCTGGCCGGCTACAACGCGGGCCCGGGGGCCGTCCGCCGCTGGGGGACTGTGCCCCCGTATCGGGAAACCAGAACCTTCATTGCGCGGGTTGCTGCGGAGTACGAACGCCTGACCGGTCTGGACCTCGCGGGAGCGACGCGCTTCTCGTACGACCCGTCAGCTGTCTTTTGAGTTGTCGCTGCCCTTCGCGGCGGTGTCCTTGGAAGCGTTGTCCTTCGAAGCGCCCTCCCCCTTCAGAGAGCTCCTGAAGTTCTTGATGCCCTCCCCAAGCCCCTTGCCCAGCTGGGGAAGTTTGCTGGCACCGAAGATGATGATCACGATCAGAAGGATCAGCAGCAGCTCAGGGACACCCAGCGAGCCAAACATGTGGTTTCCCTCCGCGGGCGATTATAGCCCCTGTTCGTCCGGCGGGCCGCCAACCCCACGGCGCAGCGCCTCCGGCGCGTCGAGCGCCTCGAGGGCGTCCAGCGAACGCTCGCGCACCACCGCCACCCAGCGAAGATAGTCGGTACGCCCCGCGGCGGCCAGGCGTAGAAACGTTCCGATGACCTTGAGCCCCCGCTGCGCTGCGCACTCGAGGTAGCGCCGTCCCCAGCCCGGCGCCCACCCGAGCACCGACGCCGCTCGCGCAAGCGTGCCGGTCTCGTCGGTGAGCCCGGCGCCGGCCCGCTCCCGCAGCAGCGACGCGAGGTCGTAGGTGTCCGGCCCGCCCCGCATGTCCTGGTAGTCCACCGCCCACACCTTGCCCTCGCTCAGAAACAGGTTGTTGACGTGGAAGTCGCGGTGCGCCAGCCGATAGGGGTGGGCAGCCAGGGCCTCGGCGAGGCGGTCGAGGAATGCCCAGACCTCATGGCGCGCGCGCACCTCGGGTGGCAGCGCCAGATCCTCGAAGATCGCAAGCTCCCTCCGGAAAAGGGCGGCGTCGAAGGGAGGGGTAGGTAGATCATGACGATCGCAGCCCTGGAACGCGGCCAGGGCCTCGATCGCGAGCTCGAGCACGCCCTCACCCTTCGTGGTGATCGCTCTGTCGAGATCCTCGTCCCCGACGTCCTGGCTCGCCACGACCACGCCGTGCCTCCCCAGCGGCCGGGGGATGGGCAGGCCGCGCCGCCAGCCCCACGTCTGCACTTCGTGATCTCGCGCGGCCTGGTCCTCCAGCGGTTCCGGGTAGAGGGCCGCCACGACCGTCGCCCCACCGGCGAGCGAGACGCGGAAGAAGCGACGGCGCGAGGCATCGCCGGCGAGCTCCGTCACCGCCAGGGGCGCAATATCGAGGGCCGCCAGGCCCGCTTCGAGGGTCCCCACGGGTCCGAATGGTACCGGAAATTATGCGGCGGGGGAGTTGGTTTCCCGAAGCGTGAAGACGCGAGGATCGACCCCCAACGGAAACGCGCTGTTGGTCTCGTTCGTCGAGGCACTGCAGGCTCGGCTCGAGTCCGACCCGGCTTTGCATGCTGCCTGTGCCAACCTGAAGCTGCTCGGTCTCTCCCCACTCGTGTGCGTCGAGCTTGTGCCCGGTGCCGAAGGCCCCCGCGTGGTGGTCGCCGGAAACCACCCTGGCGTGCCACAATGGAGCGAGAAGGATATCGAGCTCCTGCGCTCCGCCGGGATCGCCAGCGAGCCGGGTACCGATGCCGACCCAGACCTCTCCCAACCTCGTCGGCGCCAGCCGCGCTGAGATCGCAGCGCTGCTCGGCGAGCTCGACCCTCGCCCCTACCGTGCCGCCCAGGTCTACCAGTGGCTCGCGCGCCGCCTCGCGGGCAGCCTCGAGGAGATGACCAACCTGCCCAAGTCGCTGAAGGAGTCGCTGGCCCGCCGTGCGGTCATCTGCGACCCCGAGATCGTCGAGGTGCAGCGTGGCGAGGAGGGCACCACAAAGTTCGCTCTCGCCTACCCCGACGGCGCCGTGGTCGAGGCAGTCGCGATGCCGATGGAAGGGCACACGACCCTGTGCCTCTCCTCGCAGGCAGGCTGCGCAGTCGGTTGCGTGTTCTGCGTGACCGGCATCCTGGGCGCCGGCCGCAACCTCTCGGGCGGGGAGATCTTCGGTCAGTACCGGGCGATCATGCGCCACGAAGGCCTGGTCGGCACCTCCGTCAACGTGGTGTTCATGGGCATGGGCGAGCCGCTGCTCAACCTGCC
>JALHTD010000290.1 GCA_022865555.1 Thermoanaerobaculaceae bacterium
AGCCCCCCGGGCTCGATCAGCCGGCAGGGCGGGCTGAACGGGCCGGAGACCCCCCGCAGGACGGCGACCCTGGCCGCGACGTCGTGGAGCCCCGGAGGACAGGGCGCCGCAAGCGCGGCGCCAGCGACAACGACGCTGGCGAGCCTGATGCTATACTCCGCGCGCATGGCCCAGGAGGCCCGACTCCAGCTGCTTTCGGCCTACGAGAACATCGAGCTCGCCCAGCGTGTACTGGCCGAGTTGTGCGGTTCCGCCAACATAGACGAGGAAACGACCTACTGGGTAGGGATGGCCCTGCGGGAAGCGCTTGCCAACGCGATCAAGCATGGCAACAAGCTTAGCTCGGAAAAGCGGGTTCTGGTCCACATGCTGCTCGTGGATGGGCAGCTCCAGATCGAGGTGGAGGACGAGGGCGAGGGGTTCGACCCCGCGAGTCTCGAGGACCCCACCTCTCCGGGCAACTTGCTCCGCTCGAGCGGGAGGGGTGTTTTCTACATGCACCAGTTCATGGACGAGGTAAACTTCCGCGTCGGCGAGCAGGGCGGGACGCGTGTCGAGCTCATAAAAAACTGGGGTGCAAGGAGGGAGTCATGAAGACCAGGATTCGTGATGTGGGCGATGTACGGGTTCTCGATCTCGAGGGCAAGATCACGATCGGTTCCGGGGATGTCGAGCTGCGCAAGAGCATCGAGGACGCCGTCGCTGCAGGGCACAACAACATCCTGCTCAACCTTCAGGCCGTCACGCACATCGACTCGTCGGGGATCGGCGAGATGGTGGGCTGCTTCACCACGATGGCGCGCAAGGGTGGCAAGATGAAGCTGCTCAACCTGACGCCGAAGATCAACGACATTCTGCAGGTCACCCAGCTGATCACGGTCTTCGACGTCTACGACAGCGAGCCGGAAGCCTTCAACAGCTTCAAGTCGTAGGGGCCATCAGTACCACACCGTTGTCGGGGCGCGTCGGTCCCGGCCTGTCCGGGGCCGGGCGCCCTGTCGGTAGATGGCGGCCCGAGCCCCAATCGGTCCTGAGCCGGTGCTGCAAGCCCGCGGCGGTCGCCACCAGGGTCCCACGATGGTGCTACGATTTACGTAGACGGAGGGAGACAGTGGCGCTCACGCGGGTACTCGTCGCCGATGACAGCCGCATCTTTCGTTCTCTGGTCGCCGAGGTGTTGCGGGAGCGCGGGCTCGAGGTGATAGAGGCGGCGAACGGCCGCGAGGCCCTGGACGCTCTGCTCGCACAGCGTCCGCAGCTCGCGGTTCTCGACGCCCTCATGCCGCTGCTCTCCGGGTTTGACGTCATCAGCACGGTGCGGGAAAAGGCCCCCGAATACCAGCCGGTGATCTTCCTGGTGACCGCGGTCTACAAGAGCCGCCGCTGGGAGACCGAGGCCCGACAGCACTATCGGGTTCAAGAGTACCTGGAGAAGCCGCTCGAGCCGGCGGAGCTGCTCAGGGCTGTGGGACGGCACTTCCCGGAGTTCTGGGGGCTCGAAGGCGAGCCCGGTTCCTCCTAGTGCTGGTCCTCTTTCTGGAGCTTCTTGAGCGCGCTCTCGAATCCAGCCAGCGCCTGCTCGACATCCTTGTCCCCGTGGGCGTGTGAGAGGAACGACGCGGCCGGGGACCGCCCCTGCAAGAGCACGCCCGCCTCACGGCAGGCCCGCGCAAACCGTCCCCAGGTCTCCTGGTCCACCCGCGCGAACGAGTTGCCGTCCACGACGGGTTGGCGCGAGAACGCGCACGCGAAGATGGAGCCGACCCGGGTGCAGCGCAGCGGGCGAGAGTAGCGCTCGGCCAGCGCCTCGACTCCGGCCTGGAGCTGGGCGCCGCGCTCCTCCAGGCGCTGGTGCACGGTCTCATTCCGCAGCACCGAGAGGGTGGCGCTCGCCGCCAGGATCGAGATCGGGGGCGGGGGTCCGGGGAGCTCGTCGCCGGGAGTGGTGCCGGCGCTGCGCGCCCAGGCGACCGCACCCACGCGCGAGATGCCGCCGCCGAGCACCCCCCCGAACACCGCGACGTCGGCTGTGATCCCCAAAGACTCGCCGGCGCCGCCGCGGGCCAGCCTGAAACCGGTCAGTGTCTCGTCGAGCACGAGGCGGGCCCCGGCCTTGCGGGTGCCCTCGGAGACCGCCTTCAGGAACTCCGCGCTCGGGCGGATGACGCCGAACTGCGCGGCTATCGGGTCGAGGACGACCGCGGCGGTGTCCCCGCCTACCTCAGCGAGCACGTTGGTGAAAGCCTCGATGTCTCCCCACGGCACGACACGGACAAGCCGGGCGACCTCGGCCGGGATGCCCGCAACGAGAGGCTGGCTGACACCCAGCGGCCCCGAGGCCGTGACATGGAAGGCCTCGACCGCGCCGCGCCGGTTTCCGTCGAACACCACCAGCTGTCGCCGGCCGGTGTCGCGGCGGCACCAGCGCAGGGCAAGCTCCCAGGCCTCGCCTTCGGAGGGCGTGATGGCCCAGGGCAAAAAGGCCGGCAGCAGCTCCTCCAGAAGCTCCACGAGCTCGAGCTCGGCGGCGGCGTGGAAACCGGCGTTCAGGCCCAAGGTGGAGGCGCGCCGCACGGCATCGAGGAGGTACTGGTTGCCATAGCCGAGGAGGTTGGTGCCGCCGCCGCCCAGCAGGTCAAGGTAGGCGACGTTATCGGCGTCGTAGACGCGGCACCCCTGCGCCTTGGCGAGGAGGAGGGAGTCCTCCCCCCGTCGCCCGGCCAGCGGCGCGGCCCTGCGCGCCTGCGCCAACAGCTCGTCCACGCGTTGTCCCATCGCCCGGTCCGCCCTCCGTGAACGGGTAGTCTAGCCGCGCAGCGGCTTGTGCTCAAGTTGTGTCGGCTTCGCCCTCTCCCTCATCCTCGCCGTAGAAGAAGTACTGGGCGCACTGGTTGGAGCAGAAGTACCTACCGTATGCGAACGATGCGCACCTGCGGCAGGCGGTCTTGCCACACATGTGACACTTGGTCAGCTCCCAGATGGGCTGCTCTTCTCCGCACTTGTCGCAGACCCCGGCGATCTTTCCCGGCACTCCCCGAGTATCGCCCGAGGCCGGTTGGTGCGCAACCTTGGGGCGGGGGGAGAGTGGCCCGTCTGCACCGCAAACTCGCAACCGGGAGGGGTTTATGGTCCGGTTCGCTTGTCCGGGATGGGGCGTGAGGATAGAATCCGCACGCTGGGGCGTGCCGGCGTAGCTCAGAGGCAGAGCAGGGGTCTCATAAGCCCCGTGTCAGTGGTTCGAGTCCACTCGCCGGCACCACACCGATGACCTCTGCCGAGTTCTCCGCCGTCTTTCGCCGGCACTTCCCGGACCTCCTCGGGAGGCCCGTACTGGTTGCGCTTTCGGGTGGGGCCGACTCGGTCGCGCTCCTCTGCCTGCTCCACGAGAGCCTCCCCGAGGTCGGCTGCCGGGTGTACGCGGCGCACGTGCACCACCACCTCCGCGGCGCCGAGGCGGACGCCGACGCCGAGCACTGCGGCGAGTTGTGCGAGCGGCTCGCCGTACCTCTGGCAGTGGAGCACCTGGACCCAAACCGGCCGCGCGGCAGCTCCCCCGAGGCCTGGTGGAGGCAGGAGCGCTACAGGCTCCTGGAGGGCGTGCGGCAGCGTCTGGCGTGCGTCGCCCTCGCCACCGCCCACACCCGAGACGACCAGGCGGAGACGGTGCTGCTGAAGCTCCTGCGCGGGGCGGGTCCCCGCGGGGTTGCGGGAGTGCGCCGGCGCCGCGGCACGGTCGTGCGCCCGCTCCTCGACTTCCGGCGAGAGGAGTTGCGAGCTTTCCTGTCGGCTCGAGGGGTGGGGTGGCGGGAGGACGCCAGCAACGCCGACCCGACACGTCCCCGTGCCTGGGTCAGGAGTCGGCTGGTACCGCTTCTCTCGGACGCGTTCCCGGGAAGCGTCGGGCACCTCGCGGACTTCGCCGCGGTGCTCGCCGAGGACGACGCTCTGCTGGGCGCGCTGCTGGCCGAGCGGGGGGCCTGGCCGTCGGTAGGGGGCGCGCTCCCGGTCGAGCGGGTCGCGGGATTGCCCCCGCCGCTGTTGCGGCGCTGGGTGCTGGAGCTGGCCTCGCGCCTGCCGCTTGCCGAGCCGCCGTCCCGCCAACAGCTCGAGGCGGTTCGGGCGATGCTTGTTGGGGGTTCCCCAGCGGCGGTGGACCTGGGGCGGCGGTGGGTACTTCGGCGTCGGGGAGATGTGCTGGTGCTCTGTCCGCCGCCGCTCCGCGCTTTTGGACCACACCCTGCCGTCGTGTCTTCGCGGGTCGAGCGTCCCGGCGGGTTCGTGGCGAGCCTCGGCGCATCCGGATGCAGAGCCGACCACAGTGCCCGCCTGCATCCCCGTGTGGCCGAGTCTCACCTGGAGTGGCGTTCCGTCACCCCGGGCGAGCGTTTCGGTGGCGGAGGGGAGAGGACGGTTGTGCGCCTCCTGGCGCGTGCCCGGGTGCCGGCAGAGTGGCGGCGGGCGTGGCCCGTTCTCAACGCGGATGGTAGGATGGTCTGGCTTCCCGCGGTCGGGGTTGCGGAGGGTTGGACGGGGGACAACACTGACGGGGTGGTGGCCGATCTGGAGGAGCCATGGGAACGCCACGTGAAGTGATCTCGCCAGCGGCGGTGGTGGAACGCATCGCCGCGGTGGGACGTCGCATCGGCGCCGACTATGCAAATCGCGAGGTGGTCCTGGTCGGAATGCTCAAAGGGGCGGCGGTCTTCCTGGCTGACCTGATGCGGGCGATTCCCAGCTCCGTCCGATTCGAGCTCGTGAACGTCATGCACCAACTCGGCGCGCGCGGCGCGATCATCGAGCTCACGTACGCGACCCATGTGCACCTGGAGGGGGCGCACGCCCTCATCCTCAAAGACATCTGCCACTCGGGCGTGACCGAGAACTACCTCCTGACGCACCTCGCCCAGCAGAGTCCGGCGAGCCTGGAGGTGGCAGCGCTGATCAACAGGCCACTCCTGCGCCGCGTTGCCCTCGAGCCCAAGTATGTGGTCTTCGAGGACGTCCCGCCAGGCCGCGTGGTGGGCTATGGCATGGAGTTCGAGGGCAAGTGGGGGAATCTTCCCGGGCTCAACATCCTTGAGGGGGTGTGACGGGCACCGCAGCGACGCGTCGGCGCCCCGGGTAGGAGCAGCGGCCAGGGCGGCAGACGCACAGGGGACTTCGGAGAACTCGTGAACCAAAACGTAAAGAACGCACTGTTGTTCGTGGTCATCATCGTGTCCGTGGTGGTGCTCTGGAACTGGATCACCACGACCCGGGCCGGCACCAAGGAGATTGCCTTTTCCGATTTCCTGGACAAGACCGAGAAGAATCAGGTGGCGGAGGTCCTCATCCGTGGGGACGAGGTCTACGGACGATCCGTGGAAACCTCGGCCAAAGGCGCGCTCGCGACACGCCCGTTCGATTTCGTGACCTTCTCGCCGGGCTACGACAAGCTCGTCACGGTGCTGCGCGACCACGGCGTGAAGATCAAGGCCGAGCAGCCCTCCCAGGGCTCGATCTGGACCGCGCTCCTCTCGTGGCTCCCGTTCGTCCTTCTCGTGGTCATGTGGTACTTCTTCTACCGCCAGATGCAGGCTGGCGGCAACAAGGCGATGGCGTTCGGCAAGTCCCGTGCCCGCCTGATGACCCCTCAGCAGAAGAAGGTGACGTTCACGGACGTGGCGGGTGTGGATGAGGCCAAGGAGGAGCTGCAGGAGATCATCGAGTTCCTCCGCGACCCGCAAAAGTTCCAGAAGCTGGGCGGGAAGATCCCGAAGGGTGTCCTGCTCATGGGTCCCCCTGGCACCGGCAAGACCCTGCTCGCCCGGGCGGTCGCCGGCGAGGCCGAGGTGCCCTTCTTCTCGATCTCGGGCTCCGACTTCGTGGAGATGTTCGTGGGGGTCGGCGCGTCGCGCGTCCGTGACCTGTTCGAGCAGGGTAAGAAGAATGCTCCCTGCATCATCTTCATCGACGAGATCGACGCGGTGGGGCGCCACCGCGGGGCCGGACTCGGCGGCGGCCACGACGAGCGGGAGCAGACGCTCAACGCGCTGCTCGTGGAGATGGACGGCTTCGAGTCCAACGAGGGTGTGATCCTGATCGCAGCGACCAACCGGCCCGACATCCTCGATCCTGCGCTGCTGCGCCCGGGCCGCTTCGACCGCCGCGTCGTGGTCACCCGCCCCGACCTCAACGGACGCACCGGGATCCTGAAGGTGCACACCACGAAGATCACCCTGGCGCCGGACGTCGACCTCTCGGTGCTGGCCCGCTCCACGCCGGGATTCTCGGGGGCCGACATCGCCAGCCTGGTCAACGAGGCCGCGCTGCGGGCCGCGCGCTTCGACTAGACCGCGGTGGCGATGGTTGACTTCGAGTTCGCCAAGGACAAGGTCATGATGGGCGCGGAGCGGCGGTCGCTGGCGCTCTCCGAGGAGGAGAAGAGGGTCGTGGCCTACCACGAGGCTGGTCATGCCCTGATCGCCGCCGTCCTGCCCAACGCCGACCCCCTCCACAAGGTCACGATCATCCCGCGCGGCCTCGCCCTCGGCCTGACGCAGCAGCTACCCGCGGAGGACCGCTACATGCACGGGAAGTCGTACCTCCAAGACGAGCTGGTGGTGCTCATGGGAGGGCGGCTGGCCGAGCAGATCGTGTTCGGGGAGGACCACATCACGACCGGCGCCGGCAACGACCTGGAACGAGCCACCGAGCTGTCACGCAAGATGGTGTGCGAGTGGGGCATGTCCCACCTCGGCCCGCTCACCTTCGGCAAGCGCGAGGAGGCGATCTTCCTCGGCAAGGAGTTCGCACGCCACCAGGACTACTCGGAGGCCACCGCGGTGGAGATCGACAGCGAGATCAAGCGCCTCGTCGAGACGGCGTTCGCGCGCGCCAAAGAGGCGCTGATGAAGCACCGCCCGGTGCTCGACAAGATCGCCGACGCGCTTCTGGAGCGCGAAGTACTCGAGGGCGAGGAGGTCTACCAGATGGTCTCGGAGCACACCGGGGTGCCGGTGGACAAGCTCAAGGGGCCGGGGAGGCCCTCCCCCTCAACCGAGATCGTCTAGCCAGACTGCGTGATGGCGCCGGCCGCGATCACGGGTGCGGCCGTGCGGACCGCCTGGGAGTCTGTCCGGGTAATACTCCGGCTGCGAATCCCGATGGCATCCGGCTGGCTGTGTCAGCCGTCGCGAAAAGTCCTCGACGTAGCTTTGGCTACGCCTCCGAGCTTTTCGCTCGGCTTCCTTGCAATCCGGCGCCCTCGGAATTCTCGCTTTCGTCGCTTACCCGGACAGGCTCTCAGGAGTCTTGTTTCTTCTTTTGGGCCACCACCAGGAGCTGCTCGCTGGCGAGCATCGCGGGGTGAACCATCCACCGGAAGAGGTCCCTCTCACCACGGGCGTGCTGCTCGCCGCTGCGATGGCGGCTCGTCTCGAGCTTCGTAGTCAGCCAGACGAGCGGGTAGAGCAACAGAAGCCACGCATGGCCGGGCTTGAACCTGGTGAACGTCAGCGACCGCACCTCCATCCCGGTCTGGAACAGAACCGTGTGAAACACGGGGAAGTCCAGCGGGTTGACGTGGTACGCGTAGAAATCGTCGGCCGAGATGTCCCACCCGGCCCGGCGGCGGATCAGCTTGTGCGCTCCCGTCCAGAAGTAGTGCCATCGTGAGTGAAGTCGAGCCAGGTTCGGGGTGCTCAGAATCAGGAAGCCGCCCGGCTTGAGGACGCGGCCCGCCTCGCGAACGACGGGGATGAACGAGAAGAGGTGCTCGACGACCTCGCTGAGGATCACCACATCGTAGGCGGCGTCTGGGTAGGGGAGGGGCGCATGAAGGTCGACGCCGGAGTCGATCGGCAAGCCCGGGGTGAGGAGCGGTGCCGCCTGGCCGCTGAGCTTGTAGTCGTCCTCGCGGTAGTGCGTCCCCCTGACGGTGCAGCCGTCCCGTGCCAGTTGAGACAATATCTCACCTCGGCCGCAGCTGAGGTCCAGGACGCTGAGCGCGGGAAACCCGGGCAGCCGGCGGGCCGTCCTGACGATGGCTCGGGTTACAAAGTCCTGGGGCAACGCGAACTCCGCCCGACGATCCTACCAGACCCACTGGCCTGCTCCGCCCGTTTCACGGCTTTTCGCTAGAATCCACTCCGTGCTGCTTCTCCACATGCTGGCAACGGCCGTCTTCCTGGTGCTGGGGCTGGTCATCACGATCGTTGCCGGCCTGATCGGCACGATCATCGGCTTCATCCCCCCGCGCGGCGACTGGACCCTGCGGGGGGCCAGGGTCTGGGCACGCCTGGTGCTGCTGGGGGGGTTCATGCGGCTTCAGGCCCAGGGAAGGGAGCGGGTGCCGCGCGACACCCCGGTGGTCTTCATGTCCAACCACGAGTCGTGGCTGGACATCCCGGCGCTGCTCGCGACGATCCCGGTCCAGGTGCGGTTCCTGGCCAAGAAGTCGCTGTTCTCCTGGCCGTTCTTCGGCTGGGCGCTCACGTCGATGGGCTTCATCCCGGTGGACCGCGAGAACCGCAGGACGGCCGTCAAGTCGTTCGAGGCGGCGGCGGCACGCATCCGGGCCGGCCGCTCGGTGCTGATCTTCCCCGAGGAGACCCGCACGACCGACGAGAGCCTGCTGCCCTTCCAGCGCGGCGGGTTCCTGATCGCGCTGAAGGCCGGGATCCGGATCGTGCCGGTGGGCCTGAGGGGCCCGCGCCAGTGCCTGCCCAAGCACAGCTACCTCCTGCGCCCCGGCACGATCACGGTCCGGTTCGGCGACGCGATCTCCACTGCGGGGCGCGGGGTCACGGACAAGGGCGAGCTGATGGCGGAGGCGCGGCGGGCCATAGAAGAGCTGCGGGGCAATACCGCCGCGGCCGCCGCGGTTACAGGCGGTGGGAGCGACGCCGCAGCGGAGGGCGCACGCGATGGTTAGCGAGGACAAGGCCTGGGAAGCGCTGGCGACGGTGATGGACCCGGAGATCCCTTTCTCGGTCGTGGAGCTCGGGCTCGTGTACGGCGTCGAGGTCACGCCTTCCGGGAACGTGCGGGTGCAGCTCACGCTCACCACCCGCGGATGCCCGCTGGTACGCCGGATCTCTGAGGATGCGCGGGCAGCCATCCAGCAGGCAACCGGTGCGACGGACGTGGCCGTGGAGATCGTCTGGGACCCGCCGTGGAACCCGGAGATGGCCTCCGAGGCCGTCCGGGCCCACTTCGGGTGGTCGTGAGGGGGTGTGATGGCGCTGACCGAGGCGGACGTCAAGAAGGCACTCACGAAGGTCAAGTTCCCGGGGCTGTCCCGGGACATCGTGTCGTTCGGGTTCGTGCGCTCGGTGACCGTGAGCGACGGCGACGTCTCGGTCGAGATCGTGATGACCACGGCAAACGCCGGCGCCGGGGAGATCGTGGAGCGTGAGGCGCGACGGGTGCTGTCGGGGCTCCCGGGCGTTCGCGAGGTCAAGCTCGACTGCCGTGTGCACACGCCCCAGGCGGCCCCTTCGGTGCAGGCACCCCGCGACCTGCTCCCCGGGGTGCGCACCAAGATCGCGGTGGCCTCGGGAAAGGGCGGTGTCGGGAAGTCCACCGTGGCCGCAAACCTGGCGCTGGCCTTGAGAAGGATGGGCTCCGCCGTCGGTCTGCTCGATGCCGACATCTACGGGCCCTCGCAGCAGCTGATGATGGGATGCACGGACAAGCCGATGCTCAGCGCGGAGGAGAAGATCCTCCCTGTTGATGGCCACGGCGTGAAGGTGATGTCGCTGGGGTTCCTGATGGACGCCGACACGCCGGTGATCTGGCGTGGGCCGATGGTGATGAAGGCGCTGCAGCAGTTCATCGAGGACGTGGACTGGGGGACCCTCGATTACTTGATCGTGGACCTGCCGCCCGGGACCGGGGATGCCCAGCTCACCATGACCCAGCAGGTCCCTCTCGACGGCGCGGTCATCGTCACCACGCCGCAGGACGTGGCATTGATCGACGCCCGCAAGGGACTCGCCATGTTTCGCAAGGTCAACGTGCCGGTGCTGGGGGTGATCGAGAACATGTCGGCGTTCGTCTGCCCGCACTGCGGAAAGACGAGCGAGATCTTCAAGCACGGGGGTGGGCGGCGAACGGCCGAACAGCTTGGCGTGCCCTTCCTGGGCGAAATCCCCATCGACCCCGCGATCGTGGCGGGTGGCGATGCCGGCACGCCCATCGTGGTCTCCCACCCGAAGTCCGCGGCCGCGCAGGCGTTCGTCGCGGTGGCGGCCGAGATCGCACGGCAGCTTACGGGGCGCTGACGCCTCGCCCGCACCCCCGTCTGTGCGGTCGAACGCCGGCAGGCTGAACTCCTCGCGAGGCCCGGCGCCGCTTCAGTGCTGAGGGGTCTCGCCCGCCGTGGCGGTGGGCCTGGGCGTGGCCACGACCTCGGCGGCATCCTCGGGACGACCCTTGGCGGCGATGATCGCCTGCAGACGCTTGGCGAGCACCTCCGGCTCACCAAACGGCAGCGACTCGCCGTTGGCGAAGTACGTGGGCGTGCCGAACACCCCCAGGCGGTAGCCGAGCTCCAGCTGGCGCAGCACCCTGTCAACGGCGGCGTCCTTGAGGTAGCAGCCGCGGAAGGACTTCTCGTCAAGGCCCTGCTGGGCCAGGAAGCCGATCACGGCGATGTCGACGGTGTCGAGGGTGAGGGAGTCCTGCAGCCGGTAGAAATCCTCCTTGAGGGCGACGAGGCGGTCGGGCCACAGCGAACCCACGCACTCGCCCGCCACCGCCGCCCGGAACGCCCACGGGTGGGCGTTGTAGAGAGGAAAGTTCACGAGACCGTGACGGACGTTTTCCCCGGCCTCCGCCAGCACCGGTTTGACGTTGGCCCAGCCCCGCTTGCAGGCGGGGCACTGGAAGTCGGAGAACTCGACCAGCTTGACGACGGCCTTCTCGTGACCGGGGTCCCACTGGACGTCGGCGTTCTCCAGGATCTCGCGCCGCAGCGCGCGCGGGTCGCGGTCGAGAGGCCAGGTGCCGCCGAGCGCGAGGAACTTGCCGTCTGTGCTGATCGCGATGGCCATCTGCATCGGACCGTAGCCGGTTTCGACCCTGGCGGTGAGGGGGAGCACCCCGCTGGGGCGGAACGGGCTCATGGGCCAGGGGATCTTCACCCGGCTGCCTAGGTAGCTGCCGAGCACCTGCGGCAGGACCTCCTGGACGAACCGCGGCAACGTGTCCCCGGTCACGGGCGGGTCGACGGCGGGGAGGTGGAAGAGAAGACCCACCACTGCCGTCCTGGCAAAGGGGTCCACCAGCATGGCAATCTGGTCCTTGCCCTCCCCGATGGTCGTCGTGCGCTCGCCACGCACGGTCTGGTAGGGCCCGGCGGGCGCGGTGCGCAGGGCGCTCTCCGTGAGTGTCACCGTAGAGCCCGGCATGTAGCCCAGGTAGGCCTTGGCAAAGCGCTTGAGCTCGAGCTCCCCGACCTGGGCCGCAGTGGTCGTCGCCACCAGGAGCGCCGCCACCGCCATCGTCCAACGCCGCATCAGGACCTCCCGTCCAGCATCTGCAAAGCATAACAAAGTCGAGGGCGGCGCCTCGACCGAACTCGTGCTTGGAACAGCCGCGGGCTCTCCTGTACAGTGTTGACGTGTTGGAACAGCGTCTCGGCGAGCTCTGGGGGCGAGGTCGCCCGGGGGTGATGGGGGTTCTCAACGTCACCCCGGATTCCTTCGCGAACGGTGGGCGGTTTCTCTCCCCCGAGCAGGCCGTCCGGCACGGCCTCGCGCTCCTCGACGCCGGCGCGGATGTGGTGGACGTTGGCGGGGAATCCACCAGGCCCGGGGCGGAGCCGGTGGCGCCGGAGATCGAGGCCGAACGGGTCGTGCCGGTGGTTGCGGAGCTCGCGCGTCGCCGACCGACCTCCCTCCTCTCGGTTGACACCGCGAAGGCGGAGGTCGCCGCGGCAGCGCTCGAAGCAGGAGCGGCCCTCATCAACGACGTGACGGCGGGACGCGACCCGGAGATGCTGCCGACGGTGGCCCGCCACTCCGCCGGGATCGTGCTGATGCACATGCGGGGTTCACCGCGCACCATGCAGAGCGACACCTCGTACGTGGACGTGGTGGCGGAGGTCCACGAGTTCCTCTCCAGGCGCGCGGCCGAGGCCGTTGCGGCCGGCATTCCGCGCGAACGGATCCTGCTCGACCCGGGCATCGGCTTCGGCAAGGACGCGGCCGGCAACCTGCGCCTGCTCGCGGCGCTGCCCGACCTCGCCTCGCTCGGCCACACGATCGTGGTCGGGGCCTCGCGCAAGTCGTTCATCGGGACGCTGTCCGGGGCCGGCGTTGGGGACCGGTTGGCCGGTTCGCTGGCTGCCGTCGCCGGCACGGTGGGCCTGCGGGGCGTGCTTGTGCGAGTGCACGACGTGGCGGCCACGATCCAGTTCCTCACCGTTCTGTCGGCGCTGCGGGGGGTGGCGTGAGCACGCTGTTCGCCTTCCTGCAGGAGCTCACGCGCCTGGAGGTGGGGTTCCGTGACCTTGCGGACATAGCCCTTGTGGCGGTCGTGTTCTACCTGCTGCTCACGGCAGTGAAAGGAACACGGGCGGTGTCGATGCTGTGGGGGATCTTCATCCTCACCGGCAGCTACCTGGCCGCCCAGGCGCTCGACCTGATCACCCTCGCGGCCGTGTTGCGGGAGATGCTGTTCTACCTGCCGTTTGTGATCATCGTGCTCTTCCAGAGCGAGATCCGCCGGATCCTGGCGGCGCTCGGGCGCACGCCGCTGCTGCGTTGGACCTCGGCGCTCTCACCGCGCCAGGTCCTCATCAACGACATCGTCCTCGCCTGCGAGACGCTCGTCTCTCACCGCTACGGGGCGCTCATCGTGGTCGAGCGCGACGAGGGGCTGCGGACGTTCGTGGAAACCGGGATCCCGATCGACGCCCGGCTCTCCTACGACCTGCTGGTGAACCTCTTCACGCCGGGGACCCCGCTGCACGACGGCGCCGCGGTGGTGCAGGGGAACCGGATCGCGGCGGCGGGCTGCTTCCTGCCGCTGTCGGTGCGCGCCGACCTTTCGACGGCGTACGGCTCGCGTCACCGCGCCGCCCTCGGCATCAGCGAGGAGACCGACGCCGTGGCGGTCGTTGTGTCGGAGGAGCGCGGGGCACTCACGGTGGCTGAGGGCGGCCGACTTCACACCGACCTGGACCGCAGGGAGTTGCGGGACCTCTTGCTGGATCTGCTGCTCCTCGGGCGATCGAGGGGGAGACGTTGAGGCTCCTACCGCGCAGCCCGCTGAACGTGGTGATCGCCGTGGTGCTCGCGTGCCTGGTGTGGTACGCCAGCGCCCTCGATCGCCGGGAGCGGATCTCGGAGCGGCAGCTGGACACCGCGGTCACGCTGGTCAACGTCCCGACCGACACGGTGATCACCTCCGAGGTCCCCCGTTTCCTGTCCCTGCGGGTGCGTGGCCCGCTCTCCCGCCTGCGCTCCCTCGACCCGACCCAGACCGGAGTGGGGATCGATCTGCGCGGGGCCGGGGAAGGGCAGCGCGACTTTGCGGTCGAGACCCGCAACGTCGTGGTGCCGGCCGGTGTCGAGGTCCTGGCCGTATCGCCGTCACAGGTTCCGCTGCGCCTGGAACGGCTGGGGCGGCGACGGGTGCCGGTGCGAGCCCGGGTCGTGGGGGAGCCTGCAACCGGTCTCGCCGTCGGCGGCGTGCAGGTAGACCCGGCCACGGCCGTGCTCATAGGTCCGCGCTTTCAGCTGGAGGCACTCCAGGCCGTCACCACGGAGCCGGTGAACGTGGACGGTGCGGACGGGCCCGTGGAGGCGCAGGCGGCTGTGCGCTCGCCCAACCCCCTGATGCGCGTCGTCGAGCCGCTCACGGTTCGCGTGGTGGTCGAGATCGCTCCCGCGCGCGCCGACACGCGGGGAGGCCGACGCCGTTGAAGGGAAGGCTGTTCGGCACCGACGGAATCCGCGGCGTGGCCTTCGAGCCTCCGCTCGACAAGCCGACGTTGACGCGCCTGGGTGCAGCGCTCGCCTCGCACCTGCGGGAGGCGGGACTACCCGTCAGGGTGCTGCTGGCCGGCGACACCCGTGCCTCCACGCGGGCCCTCGCCGAGTACGTGGGTGGGGCGTTCGCCGCCGCGGGCGGCGTGGTGCACTGGGCCGGCGTGCTCCCGACGCCGGCGGTGTCGCACCTTCTGCGCGACCGTGGAGTCTACGGTGCCGGCGTGGTGGTCTCCGCTTCCCACAACCCTGCCGCGGACAACGGCGTCAAGCTCGTGGGCGAGACGGGCAGCAAGCTCCCGGTCGAGGAGGAGGTGCGGATCGAGGCGAGGCTCGCTTCCATGCCGCCGGAAGTGCCGGTGCTGTCACTGGCCGGGACGGAGGGCGGCTGGCGGCTTCGCTACCTCGAGTTGCTGCTCGGTTCGTTGCCCGCCCGCCCGCTGGCCGGCATGCGCGTGGTGGTGGACGCAGCCAACGGGGCAGCGACGCCGGTCGCGCGCGAGTTCTTCAGCGCCCTCGGGGCCGAGGTGCGCCTCATCCACGCCGAGCCGGATGGAACCAACATCAACGCGCGCTGCGGGGCTCTCTTTCCGGAGATCCTCGCGCGCGAGGTGCGCCAGCTGAACGCAGACGCGGGCGCGGCCTTCGATGGGGACGCCGACCGCGCGATCCTGGTGACCCACACCGGCCGGGTGCTCGACGGCGACGACGCTCTGCTGATCTGGGCCCGGTCGCTGGCCCGCGCCGACCGTCTGCCGCGCCGAACCGTGGTCGCCACCGTGATGTCGAACCTCGGGTTGGAGGATGCCCTCAGGCGGGAGGCGATTGCGCTGGTGCGCTGCCCGGTCGGGGACCGTGAGGTCTGGGAGACCATGCAGCGCGAGGGGGCGGCCCTGGGGGGCGAGCAGTCGGGGCACGTGATCTGCAGCCACCACGCGGTGACGGGAGACGGGCTGCTGACCGCCGCTCACCTCCTCACGGTCGCACACCAGTCCGGGAGCACGCTGGAGGAGCTGGCCGACCTGGAGCGCTTTCCGCAGGTGCTCCTCAACGTGCGGGTGGCCACGAGGCGTCCGGTCGACGAGATACCCGGGCTCGCCGAGGCGGTGCGGGCCGCGGAGGCGCGGTTGGCCGGGAGCGGCCGCGTCTTCGTGCGTTACTCGGGCACCGAGCCGCTGCTCCGGATCATGGTCGAGGCCTCCGGCGAGGAACAGGCTCGCGAGACGGCCGAACATCTCGCCGCCGTGGCGCGCGAGCACCTGGGCGCGGCGTAGGCGAGATCGGAAAGACGCCCCACGCTGCAGCCGCGACGAGATCCCTCGTCGCTTCGCTCCTCGGGATGATCGAGATTCGCCCAGGGCGAGTCTCGATCACCCTCCGAAGAGGCTCCACTTCTTGCGCTTGAGCTTGAGGGGCTGCTGGGCGCTGCCCAGTTGGGTGGTGTGGCCGGAGTGGTCGGAGACCACGACGTAGAACTCAACGGTCTGGTTCTGGTGGAAGCTCGGGGAGATCTGGGCCGCGTAGTCGGGGCCGGAGGTCGGCCGAAGTGGAAGCTCGACGTACTGGACGCTCCCCTCGACGCGGGCGAAGAGACGCGCACTCTTGACGCCGTGGTCGTCCTGGGTGCGCACGGTTATCGTTCCCGGCTCACCCTTCTTGTACTCGAGCTTGACCCCTGGCGTGAGCACCACGGTGGGCGAACCCGCGTCGAGCTGCTCGAGCTGCCTGGCCAGCCGCTCGCGGGCCTGGCGGAAGCGCTCCTCCCAGCGTGGCCCGGGCGTGGCGGCCGCCAGCGCCGCGAGACCCTTTTCCGGGGCCCGGTCCCTCTCGGCCTGCTCGGCGGTGGCCAGGACCGCCGCGAGCTGCTGGTCGGCGGCCTGATCGGCCTTGAGGCGCTCGACGTGTGCGGCAAGCCCCTTCCGGTCGGGCTGGCTCCGGCGGAGCGTCTCGAGGCGCGCCAGCGCCGCCTCGTAGTTGCCGCTCGCCGCCAGCGTGTCGGCCTCACGCTCCAGGCTCGTCGCGGCCCTCTCGCGCAGCTCGGCCGCCTGGGCATACTTGGGGACGAGGGAGGCAAGCACCGTGGACTGCTGCAGCACCTCGCCCCAGTCGCCCCGGCGCTGGGCCTTCAGCATGAGCGCTTGCACGTTGAGGGCGCGTCTGGCCTCCTCGAGGGCCGCGGCGAGATCGGCGTTGCGCGCGAACGCCGCCTGGTCCTGCTTGGAGATTCCCTTGACCGTATCGGCCAGCGCCTTCAGGTTGCCGCTTGCCAGGGAGGCGGCGAGCTCCTTGGCGAGGATCTGTTCGACCTGTGCGTTGTAGGCCGCGCGCAGGCTCGTGTAGCGCTCCCGCTCTGCTTCCGACAGAGCCTCCAGCTCCGCCGGTGTGATCGCATCGAGGTCCTGCCGTGCGGCGACCAGGTCCACCAGCGCAATGGCGGCCTCGGCGTTCTGCAGTTGGGTAACCGCGTTCGGCTGTGCCACTGGCTGCGGAACCGGTGTGGGCTTGGCGGGGACCGCCGTCGGTGCCGCGGCCAGCCGCGGTGCGGACCGCGGGTAGCGGCCCTGGAGCACGACCACCGCAGCGGCTGCTGCCCCCAGCACCAGGATCGCCAAAGCCGCCCAGGCCACCCCGCGCCAGCGCGACCCCCGCTTCACGGCAGGCGTCTGCACCGTGGCCGGCGCCGCCTCGGGCACTTCCTCGGCTGGCGGCAGAAGCTCGGCGGGCGCTCCTGTCGGGGGGGCCCCGGTCTGGGGGGGCAGGACGAAGGGGTGCGGCTCGGTAAGTGCCGCCTCAGGGCCGGACGCAGGTGCGGGGATCTCGGGGAGTCGGTGGATCGGCACCGGCCCGGTCCGTTCCTTCTCCTTCTTGGGCGGGGTCGGAGCCGCGGGCGCCGCGGCCGGAACGACGACGGGGGCGGGGGGCGGTGCGAACGTCCTGGGCGGCACCGGTGGCTCGCCGACGACGGGACCGAAAGGCTCCTCGAGGTCCGGCCCCGACAGCGCCGCCTCCCGGCTGTTCACGCCAAAGAGGGCGAGCTCCAGCGCCTGGCGGAACTCATTCAGGGAGCCCGGTCGCGCGGCCGGGTTGCGCCGCAGCGACTGCTCGAGGATGGCCCGCAGCACAACCGGGTCGAACAGGCGCTGGTGGACCTGCGGGGGAAGGACCACGGAGGGTGTCGGGGCGTCCGGCGGCGCGGTATCCGCGCCCAGCAGCGCACACGTCGTGAGCGCGAGGGAGTAGAGATCGGAGCGAAAATCGGGTTCCAGGGGCGCGGTGGCCGGCTCGAGGCGCTCGGGGGCGGCGAACTGCGCCGGGCCCTCGGCCAAACTCAGGCCGGCCCCGGCCATCGCTCCCACCTGGAACGCGGAGGTCCCGAAACCGAGGATCTTTACGCCCTCGGCGTCACCACTCCGGATGACGAGGAGGTTGTCGGGGGCGAGGTTGCCGTGGGCGATCCCTCGCTCCGCCAGCTTCTCGAGGCTCTCCACCGCGTCCAGCACCAGGCGAATGACGCGCGTGGGGGAGGAGCCGGGAGCGGCGTCGAGGCGGGCACCGGTGATGAGCTCCATGACCATGAACGCGCTGCCGTCGGGTGTGAAACCGTGGTCGAGCAGAACCGGAAATCCCGGTGGGTGAAGCGAGCGAAGCGCATTCATCGCGGCCAGGAAGCGTGACTGGCAGACCTTCAGCTCGGCGGAGGCCGCGGGAGGTATCAGCTTGATCGCGACGACGTTTCCGGTGCCGGGGTCCACGGCCTGGAACACGATCGCGGACGTGCTCGACTTGAGAACGCGCTCCAGGCGGAAGTTCTCGGTGATCTCCCGTGGCTGGTTCATGGGCTGACCCCGGGGCTGGCCACATTGCCTGTGGGAAGTGCGCCGAGGCAACACCGGCATGCCCGGCGTCGGCTCGTGCAGCGGCTTGTCATGGAAATAGTCTAACAAACGCGGTGGGAGAACCCCATTCCGGAGCCGAGCCCACGACCGGAGCCGTGGCGGGCGGGGAGGTGGTGTGTGGTCCGGTGAGTCGCTGCTCGACGCTGCTCCCGCCACGCGCGGCCCGGCAGTACACGTGATACGTGCCGCCGGCGACGAAAACCCTCGCCTTCCGAGGCACCTCGCTCCACGCTCAGATCAGATCCGGACTCGCAGGGCAGGCTGGCACATAATGGACTGAATGGGATACCTGGTACCTATTACAGGGTCGAGGCACCGGATACCAGGCCATCGCCGGGTTGCGCTCGCGCCCAGGGGTAGGGCGAATCAAGGCAAATCACTCGTAGCGAAGCGCCTCGATCGGGTCGAGGCGCGAGGCCTTGACCGCCGGCCAGAGACCGAAGAAGATCCCCACCCCCATCGACACCCCCAGCCCGACCAGCGGCGACCACAGAGGCACGTCGGTCGGCAGCGACGGCACCGTCGCCCGCACGGTGGCGGCGGCGGCGAGCCCGAGAGCAACGCCGATCACCCCGCCCATCGACGACAGCGTCACCGCTTCGGTCAGGAACTGGCCGACGATGTCGCGGCGCGTCGCTCCGACCGCCTTCCTCACCCCGATCTCTCGGGTGCGCTCGGTGACTGTGGCGAGCATGATGTTCATCACCCCGACCCCGCCGATGATCAGCGAGATGAGGGCGATGAACACCATCGCCCCGGTAACGCCGCCGGTGATCGCCTTGAACTGGGCGATGAGCTGGTCGGGGGTGCTGATGGCGAAGTCGTTGGGCTTGTTGAAAGGCACCTTGCGCCGGTGGCGGAGCACCTCGGTCGTCTTGTCGATCACGAGCTGCAGGTCCTCGGCCCGCCGCGGCAGGACGGCGATGATGATGCCGTTGTCCCGAACGACGCTGGGGAACTGGCGCTCGAAGGTGCCGAAGGGCAGCAGTATCTTGTTGTCGGGCGAGTA